>JACCZN010000167.1 GCA_013695915.1 Rubrobacter sp. | reverse complement strand
AGGCTTGCGCCAGCCGAGAAAGTACTTTCGTGGTCAAGATGGCGTCGCCAACATCAGGCACAGGCCAGGTATCATCACTACAAACGGCGCGGGTCCTTCCCGGATGATCTACAACTGTAGTAGTAAGAGTAACTGAAGCCCTCAGGGCTTCTCACGCTCTTCGATCTCTGGCTGCCGATTCGGTGAATGGCTGCGCTCTGATGGGGGCGTTTCCCTTTTCTCTCTAAGCTCACGACTTTGTTGTATTTGCGAATATACAAACGTACCGGCTAGAGCCGCGAGTCCGGGCAGAATTAACGCCAGTCCTTCCGCGCTCCTATCCGCGAGTATGAGTGTTACACCGCCGACGATTACCAGCACAGCGATGATGAACCCGAACCACTGGCCGCGCTTACTGTTGCTGATAGCGGCATCGAGCTGTTTGTTCTCGAGCCCGTGACGATGAACCATCTGCCCGTGTGCGTCGTTCATTATTTGCTTGGCGCTGCCAGGCACCACGTCCTCGTAGCCTCGGAGCATAGAGGGTGGTGGAACTGGCGCCTCGTAGCTATACGCCTCCGCACGAATTATTTGCTGAGCCAGCTCGTCTTTGACTTCTTTTGGGAGCTCTCCGACTGTTTCGGAGTCTTGTGCCTCGGCCTCCTCGTCGGAACGGTTCTCACGCGCTCTGCTAGCTTCGTCGCTATGCTCGGTCACGTAGTGTGCGAAACCTCGTCGGGGTCAAAAAGCCGCTTTTGAACGCCGGACGTTTCAGTGTACTGACGCTCGTACGTCCTCATGGCCTCTTCTATGTCCTGGCCTACTATACGATAGTCGCTGTAGAGTGCTTTAAAGTCCGCCTCTGCTCCGTCACCACCATAATCGTACCAACGAAGGTTCCCAGAGATGTCGAGCACGCTGGCTATGCCGGATAGAAAGCCTGGCATTGCAAACGAAAAGTCCGATCGCATCAGGGGCTCCTGCCCACGAGGCCCAGACCTTGTTTCGGTCGCACCCTTTATGATCCTGGCTAAGCCCGTCATGGCCGTCTTCCTCCTACCATCTTGGTGCTCAAATTATACCCAACCCGGTCTACGATGTGCAGTAGCCGAGCAACCGCACGGTGCGGTAGCGCGGTCCGCGTAGCCTACAGGAAGGCGGGGACGAGCTCTCCTTTTATGAGGTCGGCGTTGCTCTCGCGCTCGCGGACGATGGACCACCGGTCGCCGCGGACCAAGACCTCGGCGGGGCGGCGGCGGGCGTTGTAGTTGGAGGCCATCGAGAAGCCGTAGGCTCCGGCGCCCATGAGGGCGAGCACGTCGCCCTCGGCGGCCTCCGGCAGCTCGCGGCCCTGGGCCAGGTAGTCGCCGCTCTCGCAGACGGGGCCGACGAGGTCGGCGGTGGTGAGCCCGGTGCTCTCGGAGAGGGCACGGACCTCGTGGTAGGCGTCGTAGAGGCTCGGGCGGAGGAGGTCGTTCATGCCCGCGTCGGCGACCAGGAAGCTCTTGCCGCCGCTCTTCTTGCGGTAGATCACGCCGGAGAGCAAGGCCCCGGCGTTGCCCGCGATGTAGCGGCCCATCTCGCAGATGATCTTTGCTCCCGTGGACTCCAGCGCGGGCCGGACGGCGTCTACGAGCTCTTTCGGGGTCGGGGCGGTCTCGTCCCGGTAGCGGATGCCGAGGCCGCCACCCATGTTGAAGTACCGGATGTCGAAGCCGCGGCGTTTGAGCTCCTCGACGAGGCCGGTGGTCTTCTCCAGGGAGGCGGTATAGGGGTCGAGCTTCGTGATCTGGCTTCCCACGTGCTGGTGGACGCCGATGAGCTCGACGCACCGGTACTCGCGGGTCTTCTCGGCGAGCGTGACGGCCTCGCCCAGGGGGATGCCGAACTTGCTACCCTCCTGGCCGGTGGAGATGGCGGGGTGGCTCTCGGCGTCCACGTCGGGGTTGACGCGCAGGGAGACGCGGGCCTTCTTGCCGTACTTGGCGGCGGTGCGGTCCAGGCGCTCGAGCTCCGAGGCCGACTCGACGTTGAAGAGCAGTATCCTCTCGCCCATCCCGCAGGCGAGCTCCTCCTCGGTCTTTCCGACCCCGGCGAAGACGACCTTCTTCGGGTCGAACCCGGCCCGCACGGCCCGGTACAACTCCCCGCCGGAGACGATGTCCGCCCCGGCCCCGAAAGAGGCCAGGGACCGCAGGACGGCGAGGTTCCCGTTGGCTTTTACGGCGAAGCAGACCAGGTGGTCGAGCCCCGCGAAGGCCTGGTCGAGCTCCCTGTAGGCCCTCTCCAGCGCCCCGTGACTGTAGACGTAGACGGGGGTCCCGGCGCTCCGGGCGATCTCCGCGAGCGGTACGTCCTCGCAGTGGAGCCCCCCCTCCCGGTAGTGAAAGTCCTCCAAGATGTGCCTCCTCTTGCTCCGTCCGGGCACCGGGTCTCCGGTGGCGCGGCGTGTTATATTGCTGGCTCCTGTAAGCAGCTCCTGGAGGGGAATATACTCCCTGCCGGGGCCCGGCGCGACGGGGCCTCCGAGCGGTGACCCAAAGCCCATGACCGAGCGCCCATGACCGAACGCGAGAGCCAGACCCGGACACAGCCTCCCCCGCTACTCCTGAACCCCGTGCTGGAGCGGGGCGGAGCCTACCCTCTACTGAAGATGGACGAGCGCCGCCGGGAGCTCAAGAAGAGGGGCGTGAGGCTCTTCGACTTCGGCACCGGAGACCCCCGGGAGCCGACGGACCCGAGCATCCGCCAGTCTCTGGTAGAGAGCGTGCCGGAGGTCAGCCAGTACCCGACCGTCTCGGGGAAGCGGGGGCTGCGCGAGGCCTTCTCCGGCTGGGCCCGCAGGAGGCACGGCGTGGAGCTCGACCCGGAGGCGGAGGTCCTGCCGGCCACGGGCTCGAAAGAGGCTATCTTCCACGCCCCGCTGGCGTTCCTGCACCCCTCGCACGAGCGGCGAGGCGTCGCGTACGGGACGCCGGGCTACCCGGTCTACGGGCGGGGGACCCTCTTCGCGGGCGGCGAGCTGCTGCCGGTGGGGCTAAAGGAGGAGGCTGGATTTCTCCTGCCGGTCGAGGAGGTTGTCCCGGAGAGGACCCGAGTCCTCTGGCTCAACTACCCGCACAACCCGACCGGCGCCACCGCGAGCTACGAGTACCTCGAAAAGGTGGCGGAGTTTTGCCGGGAGCACGACGTCCTGCTCTTCTCCGACGAGTGCTACAACGACATCTACTCCGGCGAGCCGCCGCCCTCCATCCTGGAGGTCACGCGGGAGCGCACCCTCGCCTTCGTCTCCTTGAGCAAGCGGAGCGGCATGACCGGCTACCGCTCGGGGATGATGGCCGGGGACCCGGAGCTCATCGCTGCCCTGAAGAAGCTGCGGCCCTCCATAGGGGTGGCGGCTCCGGAGTTCGTGCAGGGGGCGGCGGCAACGGCGTGGGCCGACGAGGAGCACGTAGCCGCCCGGCGGCGCATCTACGGGGAGAAGCGGGAGCTGTTCCTGGAGTCCTTCCGCCGGGCGGGCTTGCGGGTGACGCCCACGGACGCGGGCTTCTACCTCTGGGTCGAGGTGCCGACTCGGTACGGCAGCGACGACGAGGCCTACGCGCTGCAGCTCCTGGAGGAGGGCATCGTGGTGGCTCCGGGCAGCTCCTTCGGGCCGGGCGGCGAGGGTTATGTTAGGGTCGCGCTCGTGCCGGGTCTCGCCGAGTGCCGGGAGGCGATAGGGATCTGGGAAAAGCTGGAGAGCGTCAGGGGGAAGATGTGAGGCAGAAGATAGAGGCCGCGTTCGAGGACCGGGAGCTTCTAAAGGACGAGGAGTACCGCAACACCGTCTTCGACGTGATAGCCGCGCTCGACCGGGGCGAGCTGCGGGTCGCGGAGGCGTCCGGCGGCGAGTGGCAGTCCAACGCCTGGGTGATGAAGGCCATCTCGCTCTACTTCGGTGTCGCCGAGATGAGGACCGTGGAGTCCGGGCCCTTCGAGTACCACGACAAGATCCCGACCAAGAAGGGCCTCGCCGAGGCCGGGGTGCGCGTGGTGCCGCCGGGCACCGTCCGGTACGGCTCTCACGTAGAGCCGGGCGTCGTGGTGATGCCGGGCTACGTCAACATCGGGGCCTACGTCGGCGGCGGGACGATGGTCGACACCTGGGCCACCGTGGGCTCGGGAGCCCAGATCGGGCGCAACGTCCACCTCGCCGGGGGCGTGGGCATCGGCGGGGTGCTGGAGCCGCCGGGCGCGGTCCCGGTGGTCGTCGAAGACGGGGCGTTCATCGGCTCCCGGGCCGTCATTGTGGAGGGGGTGCGGGTCGAGGAGGAGGCTGTGGTCGGGGCGAACGTGGTCCTGACCGCCTCGACCCAGATCATTGACGTCACCGGGGAGGAGGAGGTCATCCACCGCGGCCGGGTACCCGCCCGCTCCGTGGTCGTCGCCGGCACCCGCCCGAGGGAGTTCCCCGCCGGCACCTACGAGGTGCAGACCGCCCTCCTGATCGGGGAGCGGCGAGCCTCCACCGACCGGAAGACCTCCCTGAACGAGGCGCTTCGGGACTTCGGGGTCAGCGTTTGACGGAGCTCGGTGACCGGCTCCGCTGGCTGGTCGAGCACCGGAGCGTGACCGGCGAGGAGAAGGAGCTCTGCGACGACCTGGAGGCCCGGATCGACGCCCTCCCCGGCTGGGAGTACACACGCGTCTCCAACAACCTCGTAGTGCAGCGGACGGACCCTGACACTGGCAGGGAGCGGGTGGTCTTCGCCGGTCACCTGGACACCGTGCCGGAGCCCGCGGCCGGGCTCCCCGTTCGGGTAGAGGAAGACCGGCTCTACGGTCGGGGTTCCTCGGACATGAAGGCCGGGGACGCCGTGATGCTCGCCCTTCTGGAAGACTTCTCGTGGGAAGCCTCGTGGGCCGAGCCCGCCTTCGTGTTCTACGAGCGGGAAGAGGGGCCGTTCGCGGAGAACGGGCTGGAGGCGGTCTTTGCGGCGTGCCCGCAGGTGCTGGAGGCGGGGCTCGCTCTCTGTCTGGAGCCGACGGAGAACGCGCTGGAGGTCGGGTGCGTGGGCACCGCGCAGGTCGAGGTGACGTTTCAAGGCAGGATCAGCCACTCCGCCCGGCCCTGGCAGGGGGAGAACGCGCTGACCGCCGCCGCGGGCTTTCTCGCCGCGCTCCACGAGCGTCCGGCAGCGGAGGTGGACGTGGGCGGGCTCTCCTTCTACGAGGTCCTCACGCCGACAGAGGCCCGGGGCGGGCGAGCCAAGAACGTCGTGCCGGACGAGTTCTGGATCAACGTCAACCACCGCTTCGCCCCCGGTAACGGCCGCGAGCACGTGGAACGCGTCTTCGACGCGCTGCTCGGGGAGGGCGACGGGAACGCCTCCTACACGGTGGCGGACTTCGCTCCGAGCGGCCCGGCGAGCCTGGACAACCCCCTCGTCGAGCGGCTCGCCGGTCTCGTCCCGGAGGTACGTCCGAAGCAGGCCTGGACCGACGTCGCCCGCTTCGCCGAGCGGGGCGTCGCCGCCGCGAACCTCGGCCCCGGCCTCCCGTCCCAGGCCCACCAGGAGACCGAGTACGCCGAGCTCTCGAAGCTCGACGAGTGCTACGAGCTCCTCGCGCGCTTCCTGCAGAGTACCCCTTCCCGGTAAGCCGCCGGTCCCATACGCCCGGCGGTTTGTAGCCTACCGGCCCCGGGTAAGAGAGCCCGGACGTCTGTTATGGATAGAGAGACCGCCACCAGCACCGGCCGGGGGATCATCTGGCCGGCCCTCCATACGCTACGGTGGTTGCGGGACGCTCTGTCGAGAGGCAGGAGCATGTTCTACAGAGAGCCACCCTTCGAGGATCGGGGAGATGCCGGCCGGCGGTTGGCAGAAGAGTTGGCCCGTTACCGGGACGAGGAGCCGCTGGTCCTCGCCCTGCCACGGGGCGGCGTCCCCGTGGGGTACGAGATCTCGCGGTCCCTCGGGGCCCCGCTGGACGTGCTCGTCGCGCGCAAGCTCGGCGCCCCCGAGCAGCCGGAGCTCGGCATAGGCGCCGTCGCGCCGGGCGGCGTACGGGTCATAGACGACCACACCGTGGCGTTGCTCGGCCTCTCGGAAGAGGAGATAGACGCTCTCGCCGAGCGGGAGCTGGCGGAGGTGGAGCGGCGCACCCGGCGCTTCCGGGAGGGCCGCCCGGAACCGGAGCTCAGGGACCGGACCGTGATCCTGGTGGACGACGGCCTCGCGACCGGCGTGACGGCCCGGGCCGCGATAGAGGCCGTCCGGCAGCAGAGCCCCCGCAGGCTCGTCCTCGCCGTCCCCGTCTGCGCGGCCCAGACCGCGAAGGCTCTGGAGCAGGAGGTCGACGCGCTGGTCTCTCTGGAGACCCCTGTACGTCTCGGGGCCATAGGCCTCTGGTACCGCGATTTCCAACAGACCCCGGACGAGGAGGTCGTACGGCTGCTAGAGAGCGCCCGGCGCGACGTCGAGGCTCCCTACCCGGGAGAGAGACCTCCAGGATAAGAGGCAACGCACACGGCCCAGGAGCCCCCGAGAAGGCAAACTGTACAGTCCCGCAACCAGACGACGGACCCTAGACCGCGACGGTGACAGAAGGGGCTGCGAGACGGATTAGCTTAAGAAAGTCGGCGCGTTTTTATATTAGGAAACTTGCCTCTACGCGGGCCTGCCGTACAAGCTTTTCAAGCCGGATCGAGAGATAGTAGATGCGGGCGCCCGTCGCAGAGTGGTACCCGGCAAAGCCGTGGTCGCCGAAGCGGTGGCCGCGGGGCCAGGCCCCGGCCATCTGAGCGAGGCATGCGCCGAGGTAGTCCGGCGTGGCGGTAACGAACGGAGGGTGCGACCCAACTACATCCGGGCCTGCGAGACGGGTGATCCCAACCGGGCTGCCGCAGCGTACCGGAGGCAGCCCGGCGTGGAGCTAGAGCTAGCTAGTGGTGCTCGTGGTCTGCCTCTAGTCCGGACTCGTGGGCGTGAGCGTGGGCGTGAACGGTGTCGCCATGGGAGTGCTCGTGTTCGTGCTCGGTGTGCTCGTGCGAATGCTCGTTGTGGGCGTGCTTGTGCTCCCTGTCCTCGTGCTCGTGCTGGTGGGAGTGTGCTTGATCTGACATCTTTCTCCTCTGAGAGCTTGCCAATTTGCCGGATTTTAACACGCAGCCTCCGGACACTTGCTAGACGCGGCTCGTTACGAGCTCCTCGGCCACGCTGGCGAGCTGCTCGGCGGTGCGGACGACCTCGACGCGGTCGCAGAGCGGCTCGTAGAGCGGCATGTCCGACGCGCCCAGCGACCAGAACCACCTCTGCTCGGGTGTGATCCAGATGAGCTGCCGGGCGTGGCGGGAGATCTCCTCGAGCGCCTCGACGTTCGGGGGCTTGCCGTTGTTGCGGCCGTCGCCCAGGATCACGACCGTCGTGCGGTGGTTGATGGTAGGCAGCGACTCGGCGACGAACTGCTCCGCCGCCTTCCCGAAGTCGCTGTTCACGTCGGCGTCGAGGATGCGGCCCGAGAAGATCTCGTCCACCGCGTGCTCTATGCCGTGGTCGTCGAAGAGCTGGGTGACCTCGGCGGTGTCGGCGACGAAGACGAAGGTGCGCACCTTCGAGAACAGGCTCTGTAGCTGGTAGACCATGTGCAGCCAGAACCGCGAGAGGTTTCTGGTCGAGAGGCTCACGTCGCACAACAAGACCAGCCGGGGCTTCTGTTCGCGGTGGCGGCGCAGCACGGGCTGGAACGGGATGCCCTCGTAGCGGGCGTTGTTGCGGATGGTGTGGCGGACGCTGATCCTGCCGGTGCGGTCCTGCTTTAGTCGTCGGGTCCTGGCGCCGTGGATCTGACGCGCCATCCTCCTTACGGCGGCCTCCAGCTCCCGCTGCTCAGCGGTCGAGAAGTTCAGCAGCTTGCGCAGCGAGCGCCGCCGGAGCGCGGAGTCATCTTCGGGCTTCTCCAGCTCCTGCTGGCGCTCTTTCATCTTCTCTATGAGCTTCGGCAACTGGCGCAGGATGTCGTCGGACTGCTCCTCGAGCTGGCGTATGAGCTCCTCGTCCACCTCCAGCTCGTGCAGGTGGTCCACCAACTCGTCCATCTCCGCCGCCGACACGTCCAGCGGCAACTCCTGGCCGCCCGTGTCGGGAACGAGGTCGCCGGGCGAGAACATGTTGCGCGCCCGCCGCATCTTGAGCTGGTGCGTCAGCCGCTGCAGCGCCTGATCCAGCGCGCCCGGCTTGCGGTTCAGGATAAGCTCCTGCGAGAACAGCGAGAGCCGCATCTTGTCGGACTCGCCGTGGATGTCGTCGGAGGGCCGCATCCTCTCGTCGTCGAAGTGGCGGCGGAACTCCGTCGAGTCGGCGTCCTCGTGGCTGTGCTCCTCGCTGTCTGGAGCCTCGCCTCCGGCCTCCTCGCCGAACTCCATCTCCGCCGGGGTGCCGTGGTCGTGGTCGTGATCCGGGACCTTCAGCCCCGCCTTGCGCTCCTCCTGCTGCGGGTGCAGCCCGAAGTACACGTCGAACAGCCGCTCGAAGGTCTCCACGTCCTCCGGGCTCTTCACCAGCGTCGTCCGCAGCGCGTCCCGCACCGCCTCCCGCTCCGAAAGCCCAGTGTGCTTGAGCGCCGCCAGAGCGTCCAGGCTCTCCGCTGGAGAGACCCGCAGCCGGTGCCGCCGCAGCACGTGGACGAAGTCGTTTATTACCGTGTCCATCGGGCTATCGCCTCAATGGGCGTGCTTGTGGGTGGAGCGGTGCATCTCGTACATCCCCTCCTCCGGGTTCTCGCCGGTCGGCTGCCGCTGGCCGATCCCACTGCTGTTCTGCGCATTCACGCCCAGATGGGCGAGTGCCTTCTCGGCGTCGCGGTCGTACTTGATGATTACGCTTATGGTCTCCTCTATGAGCTCCCTGGAGAGGTTCTCGGCGTTCAGGACCACCAGCGACTGCGCCCAGTCCAGCGTCTCGCTGATGCTCGGGGCCTTGCGCAGGTCCAGCTCGCGGAGGGACTGGATGGTCGTCACCAGCTCCTCGGCGAGCTCTTCGGCGATGCCGGGTGCCTTGAGGCGCACTATCTGGAGCTCGGCCTCCTGCGTCGGGTAGTCGAGCTGCAGGTGCAGGCAGCGGCGCTTCAGCGCCTCCGATAGCTCTCGCGTGCGGTTGGAGGTGAGGATCACGGTGGGCGGGCTCTCGGCCTTTACGGTCCCGATCTCGGGTATGGAGACCTGGTAGTCCGAGAGGAACTCCAGCAGGAACGCCTCGAACTCCTCGTCGGCGCGGTCGATCTCGTCCAGGAGCAGCACCGGCGGTGTCTCGGAACGCAGGGCCTTCAGGATGGGACGCTCGACCAGGAAGTTCTCGGAGAAGAACACGTCCTCCTGGCCGCGAAGCGTCTCCGCCGCCTGGTGCAGGTCCTCGGTCGGGCCGAGCAGCTCCCCGATCTTCTCCCGCAAGACCTGCGTGTACAGTAGCTGCTTGCCGTACTCCCACTCGTAGAGGGCCTTGGCCTCGTCGAGGCCCTCGTAGCACTGCAGCCGGATCAGCTCACGACCCAGCGCCCCGGAGAGCGCCTTGGAGAGCTCGGTCTTTCCCACGCCCGCCGGACCCTCGACTAATATGGGCTTGTTCAACCGGGTCGCGAGAAAGACGACCGTGGCGACCCGCCGGTCGCAGACGTAACTCTGCTCCTCGAGCCCGCTCTTTACACCCTCGATGCTCTCAAACAAAGAAGCTCCTCATATCTCTCATATTAATTGAACACCG
This sequence comes from Rubrobacter sp., assembly GCA_013695915.1. Classification (GTDB taxonomy): domain Bacteria; phylum Actinomycetota; class Rubrobacteria; order Rubrobacterales; family Rubrobacteraceae; genus Rubrobacter_A. Next base: position 15,255 of record JACCZN010000167.1, on the reverse strand, counting down.
GCGGGAGCGGATACATACCGCTCCCGCCGCCTGTACCAGCCTCATATGCCGCCAGCATCGGGCTTTTCTCGCTGATCGCTGACGGCTGATCGCTGACAGTTTTAGTTGGGGCCGGGGCGCTGCGCGAGGGCCTGCGGGGTCTGGCGGCCCGATGTCGGGGCCATGCCCCAGACGTTCTGCCGGTAGCCGTTGGTCGTCTTGACCACCATGTCGTCGTACACGCAGTCCCGCAGGATCTCCTTGGCCGCCTCTGTCGTGAGGTCGCGCGGGTTGCCCGGTGTGCAGAGGTCGCCCATCATATGCTCCGCCATCTTCTGGAGCTCCTCGTCGTCGCTCTGTATGGCGGAGGTGGGTCGTCCCTCGTAGTGGCCCTTGCCCATGCGGGTCTTCGGATACTCCGCGACCCGGCTGAAGTTCTCCGGGCAACCGCAGTCCTTGACCAGCCGGATGACGGACTCTATCGCGGCGTCCGCAGCCTGCGGGATGGACATGTTCCTCGTGTCCACGCCCAGCGCCTCGGCGATGTCCGCGTACTTGTCGGGCGCTGCGGGCTGGTTGTAGGTCCATACGCGCGGGAGCCCGACGCCGTTGTTGAGGCCGTGGTGGATGTCGTAGTAGGCGCACACCGCGTGCGAGAGCGAGTGCAGTATCCCGAGCAGGCCCGAGCTAAATGCCTGGGCCGCGATGTACTGCGCCCAGACCATCTGCTCCATCGCCTTGTAGTTGTGCGGGTTGTAGGTGGCCTCGCGCAGGTTGTCCTGCACCAGCTTGACCGCCGATAGCGCCTGCGGCGTCGTCGAGAGGTGCTGGACCCGGCCGACGTAGCACTCCGAGGCGTGGGCCATCGTGTCGAAGCCCGTGTAGGCGATGTACTCCGCGGGCTGCGTCATACACAACACAGGGTCGTTGATCGCCAGCGTCGTGATCGACGCCCGGTCGAAGCCGACCCACTTGTGCGGCGCGTTCGGCGACGAGAGGTCGGTGATGACGTAGGCCGGTGTCGTCTCCGAGCCGGTCCCGACCGTGGTGTTGATGGCGATGTGCGCCGGGTTGTCCAGCGTCTCCGAGGCGTTCAGGCCCTGGAACTCGTTGACGTTCCGGCCGTCGTGGGCCGCCACGACCCTCGCGCCCTTGGTCGTGTCGTGCGACGAACCGCCGCCGATAGAGACGAACCCGTCGCACTCGCTATCAGCGAACGCCTTGTAGGAGTCCATGACGTTGTAGTCCTTGGGGTTGGACTCCACCTTGTCGTAGACGGTAACCGAGACGCCGGCGTTCTCGAAGTTGGTCTTGCACTCGTCGATGATGCCCGTGCCCCGCAGCCCCGAGGTCACGAACAGGACGTGCCTGAGGCCCATCGCGGCAGCTTCGGGCCCCGCGTTCTCGTAAGCCCCCGCGCCCAGCAGCGACCTCGGTTGCTTGAAGAACTCCTTGATCGGGAACTCAAAAACCTTGGATGTATCCATGTATGTACCCGCTCCTTTCCCTTGTCTGGACCCCTCGAGGCCCATTTCCCTTTCCACCACGCACTCTACACCACCCTCTTCTCCCAGCTCGAGCGAGAGAAAAAGCCCGTCCAGAAGGCTTCTCCGGCGCATCCCGCCGCAGAATCTCCGGCCGGTGCTGGATCCTTCCCTTACCCTCTCCTGACCTCCGGGTAGGACGGTTGTCTTCCGAAACCGCCTACGGGTAAATAAGTCCGGTTTGAGCGCTACCCCCTTTCCTGCAAATGTCACTACAATGTACCAGCAGTCTCCGACCCTGTCTATAATCCGGTCCTGTCTGTTGCAAATCGGTAGTATTGATGTAACACTTGGGAGTTAATGTAACCGATGTCACTTTACCTGCGCATGAGTGGAGCGTGAGGGGATGAGAGAAGAGCGGTTAGAGAGGGGAGTGCTGGGTGGTGAGCGGCAGGGCCTGTCCCGGGGCAGCGAGGGGACGCTCTACCATCAGGTCCTCACGGAGTTGCTGGGGGCCATAGACTCGGGGGGCATCGAGGTCGGCGAGCGGTTGCCGAGCGAGGCGGACCTCGTGGAGCGTTACGGGGTGAGCCGGACTACGGCGCGGCGGGCTCTGGACGAGTTGCGGCGGCAGGGCATGGTACGCCGGGAGCCGGGACGGGGCACGTTCCTCGCAAACCCGCAGCTACGCTCGGACCTGGCGTACCTGTACAGCTTCTCGGATGAGATCAAGCGCTGGGGCTACACTCCGGGGGCCCGGCTGGTCTCGCGGGAGGTGGTGGAGGCCGACGAGCGCGTCTCGGACCGCCTGAGCGTCGAGGTCGGTGAGCGGGTGCTATACGTCCGGCGGCTGCGGCTGGCCGACGGGCGCCCGATCTTTGTCTGTGACTCGCACCTGCCCATCTCCCGGTTCCCGGAGCTCGAAGCGGCGGACTACGGCTCCACCTCGCTCCACAAGCTCTTCGAGGAGACCACGGGCCGGAGGGTGGCGAAGGCCCGGCAGTGGATCTTGGCGGCCTCTATCCCGCCGGATATAGCCTCGCTGCTAGAGGTAGAGCCCGGGACGCCGGTGCTGAAGGTGGAGCGGGTCGCGCTCTACGAGAACGAGGTACCGGTAGAGGAGGTGGTGGCTTTCTTCCACCCCGAGCGCTACCAGCACTACAACGAGCTCTCCTCACCCCTCACAAGCATCGTGGGCTGAGAGCTTCCCGGGGTTACGCCACGCACGGGAGAAGGGCCTTCCCCTACCGGAGGAAGACCCTTCCTGGCAGGTTCTCGGTGGAGGTCTAGCCGCTGGCGGGGCTCACAGGGTCCTTGGAGGCGACCCATAGGCTGGGGTCCTCGGCCTCCTCTGCCTCGCCCTGCTCCTCCAGCCAACGCTCGGCGTCGATGGCCGACCGGCAGCCGTCGCCCGCGGCGGTCACGGCTTGGCGGTAGCGCTTGTCGGAGACGTCGCCGGCGGCGAAGACGCCCGGCACGCTCGTCATGGTGTGCTCCTTCTGGAGTATGTAGCCCTCCGCGTCCATCTCCACGAGGCCCTTGAAGAGCTTCGTGGAGGGATCGTGGCCGATGGCCGTAAAGAAGCCGTCGAGCTCTATCTCCCGCTCCTCACCCGTCTTCAGGTCCCGGACGCGGGCGCCCTCGACGCTCTCATCCCCGAGGATGTCCTCGACCACCGTGTCGGTGATAAAGGAGATCTTGGGGTCCTTCTCGGCCCGGTCCAGCATGATCTTGGACGCCCGGAACTCACCACGCCGGTGGATCACGTACACCTCCGAAGCGAACTTGGCGAGGAAGAGCGCCTCCTCCATCGCCGTGTCGCCGCCCCCGATCACGGCTACCTTCCTGTCCTTGAAGAAGAAGGCGTCGCAGGTGGCGCAGCCGCTGACCCCGCGGCCCATCAGGCGCTGCTCGCTCTCGAGCCCGAGCCACTTGGCCTTGGCACCCGTGGCAATGACGACCGACCGCGCCCGGACAGGCTCCTCTTCACCCTCGGGCCACAGCTCGAAAGGACGCCCCTCGAAACCGACGCGCTCTATGTTGTCCGGGCGCATCTCGGCCCCGAAGCGCGCCGCCTGAGCCTCGAGGTCGTCCATCATCTCGGGCCCCTCGACCCCGTCCCTGTAGCCGGGATAGTTCTCGACATCGGAGGTCAACATGAGCTGGCCCCCGCTCTCGAACCCCTGAAACACGACCGTGCCGAGGTTCGCCCGCGAAGCGTACAGCGCAGACGTGTACCCCGCCGGCCCCGAACCGATGATCGCCACGTCGTAGACCTCTTTAGCCATCCACACTCCTCTGCGTATATCAACTGACCGGACCCTGATATTATACACTATTTGCCGTATATGAATTTCCGGCCTCTATTAATTCTAGTACATCGCATGGCACGGATGGTCCGTGGGAGAAGCGAAGGAGTATACTGCCCCCGTCTCTGAAAGGTGGGCTCTGTTTTGCAGCGTATAGTGGCTCGGTTCGCGGTCCTGGCGGTCGTCGTGGTAGCGGCTCTGTCCGGGTGTGCGGAGGAGACCGGCCGTGCTCCGGCAGAGGATACCTCCCGCACGAGCGGGGCTTCGGAAGAGGGTGCCGGGAGGGAGGCGGGGTCCGGGGAAGAGTCTCCGGAGAGCGTCGGCGAGGGGACCGTCTCCACGGGAGAGCCGGCCGGGGAGCAGGCCTGCGAGCCGGGGGAGGCGGCAGACGGCTCGGAGGAGATACTGCTCGGCGAGTTCGCGCCGCCGGAGGGGGACCTGGTACCGGAGTACGAGGTGTTGCGGGAGGAGTTCGAGGGCCGGGACGGAGCGTGTGTGGCGCGGCTCCTCGTGGACACCGCTTCGAGGAGCCGGGACGACTTCACGCTCATCACGCGGGAGGTCAAGGCCGGGTACTCCGAGTACGACGCCGCCTCGATAGAGTTCACCGACACCACCGGCCTCTTCTCCCACAACGGGAGCGCCCTGATCTTCAACACCCCCCGGGGCGCCACCTACTTGGGCTACATCTACGACCTGCCGAACAACGAGGGCTACGTCGTTGCTTCGTCGGAGTAGCTACTCTGGAACAGTGAGGTTCAAGCTGCTACGCGGAGGTTAGCCCAGGAGATAGCTCAGCGCCAGGAGAGTTATTAGCGTGCCCAGGACAACCCTTATCCAGAAGTCCGGCAGGAACTTTTGCAGCCGGGCTCCGGCGTAGGTGCCCGCGAGGCCGCCTATACCCAGGATCCCGCCCAGGGTCCAGTCGGGGGCCACCGCCGCCTGTCTTCCGAGCTCGGTCGCGGAGAGTAGCTGGAAGAACGCGACCCCGGCGAAGGAGGTCAGGAAGGTCCCCAGCAGGGCCGCTCCGGCGATGGTGTATACGGGCAGCCTCAGGAAAGCTACGAGGAACGGGGCGATGATAGCCCCGCCCCCGACCCCGTAGACCCCCCCGATAGCGCCCACCACGAGAGAGAGGAGAAAGACCGTTACCTTGTTGAAGGAGAAGACCTTGCCCCGGAACTCGTACTCGACGGTCGCCGACAGAGCGCCGCCCGGTCTCACCACCTCCCCGAACGGAGGGCTCTCCGGGGCGGCCTCCGTACCGGTTCGCCGGGCGTAGTCGAAGAGGTTCTGCTGGACGGGCTCTCTGCGGAGGCGCTCCTTGAGGTAGCTCCCGGCCGTCTCGTAGAGCAGCCTCGCTCCCAGGTAGAGCAGGACCAGGCCCACGAACACCTTGAAGAGGGCGGGGTCCGAGAGGTACCGCACCCTCAGGATAGCCCCGACGAAGACCCCGGGCAGCGTCCCGAGGACCACCACCCACGCCAGCGGCCAGACCATCCTCCGCTCCTTGATGTAAGTGTAGATGCCGCCCGGGGTGGCTACGATGTTGTAGATCAGGTTCGTCGGGCTGACGGCGGGGCCGGTAAAGCCGAGGACGCTTACCTGGAAGGGTAGCAGCAGGAAGGCCCCCGAGACCCCGGCTGGAGCAGTAAGCAAGGAGACGAAGAAAGCCACCAGCAGTGGGACCAGGGGGTTGACCTCGACGCCCGAGACCGGGAAGTACAATCACACCCTCTCTACGCCGTGCCGGTCGGCACTCACGCCCGTTTGCTACTCTATCGGCTCGTACTTGAACCGGCTCATCGTCTCCTGACCTTCCGGCGAGAGCATCATCTCCAGGAACTCCTGGGCCAGCTCGGGGTTCTCTGCGTCGTTCAGCACGGCCGCGTAGTTCATGGCCGTTACGTTGTACTCTTCCGGTATCTCGATGACCTCCACGTCATCGGCGATATCGGGCGTGACGTCGGTCCGGTAGACGATGCCGGCCTCGCTCTCCCTCAGGACCACCTTCCGCGACACCTCCCTGGTATTCGTCTCGTTCGAGACGACCTGATCCACAACCCTCTCCGAGAAGCCCGGCCCGTAGCCCTCGTTCGCGTTGTCGAGGACCTGACGGGTGTACTGGCCGATGGGGACCTCCTCGACCCCGATCACCAGGCTTACCGGCTCTATCGCCAGGTCTTCGAGGTCCGAGACCCCACCGGGGTTCCCCTCGGGCACGATGATTACCAGGTCCATCTGCGAGACCGGGGAGTAGGAGTCGATAAAGCCCTGTTCCTCGGCCCGCTCGATGTACTCCAGGTCGGCCGAGAGGAAGAAGTCCGACGAAACGCCCTGCTCTATCTGGGAGAAGAGTACCTGGGTCCCGGCGTAGCTCACCTCGACCTGCGTCCCTTCGCGCTCCTCTTCGAAGTCTTCGATCAGGGCGTCGCCGGCGTCGGTCATGTTGGCCGCGACGAGCGCCGTCATCGTCTCCTGCCCGGCCACGTCTTCCGTAAGGGTCTCCGACGCGGCGTACCCCCCCAGTGCCAGCACGAGGAACGCCACCAGCGCGAGCCCCCACGTACTGGAGAGGAAGCCTCTCCCGCCTATCGAGAGCGGCTGCACCTCCTCTTCTCCGGAGGCTCCTTCCGTCCGGTCCGGCTCGGGGAGAGGCGCGGAGGCAACGGGGCGGACGTCGTCGGGAGAGACCCGCGCGAACACCGTGTCCCCGACGTCGAAACCGGACTCTCCGACCTCCTGGCCGGGGACGTCGGCGAGTATGGACGTGGCCTCCCCGGTCTCGAGGTTGATCCGCGTAAACGCTCCCACCACGGAGATGTCCCGTACGCGGCCCCGCCACTCGTAGTCCACCCCGGCGGGAGACCTGGAGACCGTCACGCGCCACGGGTCGAAGGCGATCTGGGTGGAGCGCCCGTCGCCGGCGGGGAGCAGGTTCGTATCGGTGAAGGCCGCCACGAAGGCATCCGCCGGACGTTTGGAGATCTCCCCCGCCGTCCCGGACTGCAGGATCTCGCCGCGGTCCATGACGGCTATCTGGTGCCCCAGGATACGCGCGTCCTCGTAGTCGTGGGTTACGACGATAGACGGTATGGCGAGGCTCTCCAGGATCGTCTTGAGCTCCGCCCTGACGCGGGTGCGGGTCGAGACGTCGAGAGCCGATAGCGGCTCGTCGAGGAGCAGGAACTTGGGACGCCTCGCCAGTGCCCGGGCGAGAGCGACCCTCTGCTGCTCGCCCCCGGACAACTGGCCGGGCGTCGCCCCCGCCAGGTGGCGTATCCCGACGAGGTTCAGCACCTCCTCGACCCGGCGCACCTGCTCGTCTCTATCGAGGCGGGAGATACCGTACGCGACGTTGTCCGTCACAGAGAGGTGCGGAAAGAGCGCGTAGCTCTGGACCAGGTACCCTACGTCCCGGTCCTCCGGGGGCAAACCCTTTACGCCTCTCCCGGTGTCGAGGAGTACGCGGCCGTCGAGCTCGATCTCCCCGCTGTCTGGAGAGAGCAGGCCGGCCAGGATGCGGAGGGTCGTGCTCTTGCCGCATCCCGAATGGCCGATCATGACCAGGGTCTCGGCCCCGACGTCGAGCGAGAGGTCGAGCGTGAAGTGCCGGAGCCTCTTCCGGAGCGTGAAGGAGAGCAAGTTACCTAGGCGACCAGGACGCGGGAGCGCCGGTTGATGAGGCTGACCAGGAGCAGCAGGATGAACGCCACGGAGAGCAGCAGCGCCGATATGGAGACGGCCACCTCGAAGTCGGACTGCATCACCGTGAAGATGGCGAGCGGGAGCGTCTGCGTGCTCCCGGGCAGGTTGCCGGCGAACACGATGGTGGCTCCGAACTCGCCGAGGGCCCTCGCCAGGCTGAGCGCCGCGCCGGAGAGCATCCCCGGCAAGGCCAGCGGGACCAGAATGCGCCAGAACGTGCGCCAGGGAGTCACCCCGAGCGTGCGGGAGACCGCCAGCAACTCGTCGTCCACGGCCTCGAAGGCCTGCCGGGTCACCATGACGTAGAAGGGAGCGGCGATAAAGGTCTGTGCCATGACCACGGCAACCACCGTAAAGGCTATGCTAACCCCGAACACGGAGAACGTCTCTCCGAGGAGCCCCGCGCTACCGAAGACCAGCAGGAGGCCGACGCCGGCGACCGCCGGAGGGCTCACGATCGGCATCTGCAAGGCCACCTCCAGGAACCGCTTGCCGCGAAACGTGCTCTTCGCCACCCAGAGGGCCAGCGGGGTGCCGAACACCACGGTGATCGCAAGCGAGACCAGCGTCGTTTGAAGGCTGAGCACGAGAGCCTGGTAAGCGACGCCCGTGTTGAGGTCCGCGATTATCTGGACCGGGCTCTTGGAGATAAAGACTGAGATCAGGGGTAAGAACAGGAACGTGAGCGCAACCGCGATAACGAAGACGAGCGCGAGACGCCCGAGCATGGCGAGCGCGGGAGCCAGCGTCCCTTCTCTCCAGGTCGCCGCTGCGCCCGCCGCTCGTAGGCGTTTGATCACGAGAAGATGCCCCGTCCGATCAACGTCCTCAAATCCCCCTACCTTGTGATTATGGGAGGTAAAAGTATATCTTATGGGAGCCTAACCGATCCGTGGTCCGGGATCAAGCAAGGGCCCGGACGGCAGGTCCGCTCGCCGCCGCCAACGTATAACGAGGCCTACGGAACCGGAGGGCTCCGCAAATATTATATTGTAGATCTCACCCGGAAGGCCGGTATGACCTCCCGGCCGTAAGCCTCCAGCGTCCCGTCCATCGCGTCGTGCATGAGATAGATGTTGAACTGGTCCACGCCGAGGTCCTTCAGCACGGATAGCTTCTCGATGTGGTCCTCCACGGTGCCGAGGACGCAGAAGCGGTCCACTATCTCGTCGGGCACAAAGTCGGTGGAGGGGTTCCCGGCCTTGCCGTGGTGGCCGTAGTCGTAGCCCTCGCGGGCCTTTATATACTCCGTGAGGGCCGCCGGGACCTCCCCGTCCTCGCCGTAGCGGGCGACGAGGTCCGCGACGTGGTTGCCGACCATCCCCCCGAACCAGCGGCACTGCTCGCGTCCGTGGGCGAGGTCGTCCCCGACGTAGGCCGGGGCGGCGACGCAGACCTTTACTTCCTGCGGGTCGCGGCCCGCGGCGGCGGCAGACTCCCGGACGCGGCGGACGGTCCACTCCAGGACCGCGGGGTCGGCGAGCTGGAGTATGAAGCCGTCGGCCCTGCGCCCGGCGAGCTCCAGGGCCTTCGGGCCGTAGCCCGCCATCCACACCTCGAGCCGGCCGTCCCGGACCCAGGGTATGCGGACCGGGGTACCCCCGGCCTCTATCTCCCGGCCCTCGGCGAGCTCCTTTATAACGTGCATCGCCTCTTCGAGAGCGGCGAGCGTAGTCGGCTTCTTGCCCAGGACGCGGCGGGCGGAGTCGCCCCGCCCGATGCCGCAGATGGTGCGGTTGCCGAACATGTCGTTCAGGGTCGCGAAGAGCGAGCCCGTCACCGTGGGGTCGCGGGTAGCGGGGTTGGTGACCATGGGGCCGACCGTGATCCTCTCGGTGGCGGAGAGCATCTGGGAGTAGATCACGTACGGCTCCTGCCACAGGATGTGGGAGTCGAAGGTCCAGGCGTGGGTGAAGCCGAAACGCTCGGCCCTCTGCGTTAGCTCGACTACCCGGCTCGCCGGGGGGTCGGTCTGGAAGGTTACTCCGAAGTCCATGCGCTCCTCCTTATTCGGTCACCGCTTCACGAGTCTCGCGGGTTTCGGCGGTCCCGGCAGGCTCCGGGGCACGGCCGCCGAGCATGGTCAGGGCCAGGTAGGCGAGCCCGGCCACCGTAAAGGTGAGGAACAGGCCGTAGTTATAGAGGCTCTCGACGAAGGTGGGGTCGGTAAAGAAGTCGCCCAGCTCCGGGGTCGTGGCCGCCCTCACGAATCCCGGTATGACCGGGAGCACACCGATAAACACCGCGGCGACGGCCTTGAGGTTCCAGCCGCCCGTGTAGGCGTAGCGGCCTTCGGGGCGGTAGAGGTCGGTGAGGTCGAGTTGGCGGCGGCGGACGATCCAGTAGTCCGCGATCATCACGGCTCCTATAGCCCCGAGCAGGCTCCCGTAGCCGACGAGCCAGGTAAAGATGTACGCCCCGACGTTATCGAAGAGCAACCAGGGGAAGGAGAAGATGCCGATGAGGGCCGTGATCACGCCTCCCATCTTGAAGGAGATGTAGCGGGGGGCGAGGTTCGAGAAGTCGTTGGAGGGGGCGACGACGTTCGCGGCCATGTTGGTCGAGATCTGGGCTATCGCGATGACTATCATCGCGATTATGAGCACCAGCGGCAGGGGTCCGGCGACCTCGGTGACGAGCGCCACCGGGTCCCAGATTGCCTCGCCGAAGACTACGACGCTGGCGCAGGTGACCGCGATGCCTATAAAGCTGAAGGCGGTCATCGTGAGCGGCAGCCCGAGCGCCTGACCCGTGATCTGGGACTTCTGGCTCCTTGCGTAGCGGGTGAAGTCCGGGATGTTCAGGGAGAGCGTAACCCAGTAGCCGACGTTGGCCGCGAGCCCCGGCCAGAAGAGGGCCCAGAACGGGGCGCTACCCTCCTGTAGCTCCGCGGAGACAGAGAAGATGTTGGCGATGCCGCCCCCGGCTACGAGACCCCAGCCCAGGAGGACCAGGGCACCGGCGAGCAGCAGCGGAGCGGCGAGAGACTCGAGGACCTTTACGCCTTCAATGCCCTTCAGGATGATCGCCAGCTGTATAGCCCAGAAGACCATGAACATGATGCCCTGGTGGCCGGGTACGTTCGCCCAACCGCCCCACACGGCGGTCATCAGGGCATCGAGGGCGAGACCCCCGATCCAGGTCTGTATACCGAACCAGCCGCAGGCGACCAGGGCCCGGGCCATCGCGGCGAAGTTGGCCCCGCTGACCCCGAAGGAGGAGCGCACGAAGACCGGGAAGGGCACGCCGTACCGGGTCCCGGCGTGGGCGTTTAGGAGCAACGGTACCAGGACGACCAGGTTGCCCAGAGAGATGGTCAGGAGCGCCTGCCACCAGAGCATGCCAGCGGCGATCAGGCCCGAAGCCAGCGTGTAGGTGGTGATGACTATCGAGATCCCGATCCAGAGCGCCGCGAAGTTGTAGGTGCTCCAGTTGCGGTCCTCCGGACCGTTCGGCGCGAGGTCGTCGTTGTAGAGCCGCGACCCGACGACCCCGGCCTTTATCCCCTCGACCTCCGCCTGGCTCCCTACGGCGAGGTCCCTGAACTCGTCTCTCTCCAACGCCCGTCCTTTCGAAGCAGCCCCTCCCGGGGAGGCCTACCGTAGCTCTACGCCGTGCCGCTCCATCAGCGCCGGCATCTGGTCCATGTGGAAGGTCAGGTCATAGTCGCCTGCGATCTCGGATATCCTCTCAAAGTCCGGTGGCCCGCCGGACGCGGCGGCGATGACTTCCGCTATCTCACCGAAGTACCGTTCAAAGCCGGCGGTGGAGATGATCTCCATCAGCCTCGCAGCCCCCGGCCCCGGGTTCCAGAAGGTGTGCGAAACTCCCCGCGGTTTCAGGACGTAGGCGCCCGGCCCCGCCGTAAACTCCTCGTCCCCGATCTGGACCCCGATCTCGCCCTCCAGTACGAGCGAGAACTCGTCCTCCCTCTCGTGCGTGTGCGGCGGCGCCGCGAGAACCCCCGAGGCTATAGGATGTTCGACTACGGAGAAGGAGCCGCCCGTCTCCCGACCGGAGAGCTTGTGTACCACGCCCAGACCACCCATGAGGATGGCCTCCCCCTCACCGGGTGCTACGAGATAACTCATCTCTCCCTCCTATCCACGACCGGCCACCCACTGCATCGTCTCAGCCGTGAGCCGGTGGAGCGCCCGCACGGAGAGCTCTATGTCCGCCTCCGGCGTGTCCTCCTCCTTTGTGTGGCTGAGGCCCCCGAGGCTCTTTACGAAGAGCATTACCGTCGGCATCAAGGGTGCCATCTCGGCGGCGTCGTGGAGCGGACCGCTCGGGAGCCGGTGCGCGGTACCGGCGACCTCCCTCACGGCCTCGTCGGCCAACTCTATGAGCTCCCGGTCGAACGGACGGGGCTCTATCCGCCAGACCCGCTCCCACTCGACCTCCACGCCCTCCTCGGCGGCGGCCTGCTCGCTCGCCGCCTTCGCCGCGCGCAGCATGTCCGCGAGCACACCGGCGTCGAGCGCCCGCTGGTCGAGCGAGACCTCGCAGTGCCCGTTGAACGCGGTGACGATGCCGGGGCTCACGTCCACGATACCCGTGGTCCCCCGAACGTCGTCCCGGCGCGCGGCGTCGTCCCGGAAGGCGAGGGACGCCTTCGCCGCGGCGAGAAAGGCGTCCCGCCGCACGTCCATCGGCGTCGAGCCCGAGTGGGCGTGCTGGCCCCTGAAGCACACCAGGTGCCGCTCGACCCCGAAGGTGCCGAGCACCACGCCGAGCGGCAGGTCCATCCTTTCGAGGACGGGGCCCTGCTCTATGTGGAGCTCCAGGTAGGCGGCGGCGTCCCGGAGCTGGCGGTTGGACTCCTTCATGCGGTCGAGCTCGACGCCGTTCTCCCGCAGGGCTTCGGGCAGCCCGACGCCTTCCCGGTCGGTGAGGCCGCGGACCGCCTCGGGGTCCAGGGAGCCTGCCGTGGCGCTGGATCCGAGGAGGCTGCGGCCGAAGCGGGCGCCCTCCTCGTCGGCCCAGTCCACGAGCCGCAGGGTCACGGGCCGTTTTCCGGGGGCGAGGGCGCGAAGGACCTCCAGGCCCGCTACGGTGTTCAGGCAGCCGTCGAGCCAGCCGCCCTGGGGGACGGAGTCCAGGTGACCCCCGATCACGACCGCCCGCTCCGAGTCACCGGGAGCGGTGGCCCACAGGTTCCCGGCCTCGTCGGTCTCCACCTCTATACCCTCCATCTCCGCGAGCCTGCCCCGCAGCCAGGCGCGGGCCGTGCGCCACTCCTCCGTCCAGCAGACCCTCCGGGCACCGTCCGGGCCACCGGTCAGGGCCGCGAGCTCCTGGAGCTCCTCCACGACCCGACGGTGTTCAACCCGCTCCGCGGGCTCCACTACCTCACCCCCGTCCGCGCTCCGGCCTCAGCGAGCGCCGCCTCGAATACGTCCGCCGCCTCCCTCGCGGCCTCCCGGGTAACGATGAGGGGCGGGGCTATGCGGATCACGTTCCCTTTCAGCCCGCCCTTGCCGACGAGCACGCCCCGCGACCGGCACGCCTCCATGAAGCGCGCCGCCAACGCCGCGTCGGGCTCGCCCCCGCTCCCGACCATCTCGAGGCCGAGCATCAGGCCGCGGCCCCGAACCTCCCCGACCGCCGGGTGCCGCGTTGCCAGCTCCCCGAGGCGCTCCTTGAGGTAGCCTCCGACCTCCCTGGCGTTACCTTGCAGGTCGTTGTCGAGGATGTACTCCAGGTTCGCCAGCGCCCCGGCGGTCGAGACGTGGTTGCCGCCGAAGGTCGAGAGCGAGAGCTTCCCGGCGATGGAGTCCACGACCTCCGCCCGGCCCATCACGGCCCCGATGGAGAGCCCGTTGCCGAGGCCCTTGGCCATCGTGACGAGGTCCGGCTCGGCGTCGAACGCCTCGATGCCCCAGAAGTGGCTGCCGGTACGCCCGAAGGCCGTCTGCACCTCGTCGGATATGAAGAGGATGCCGGTCTCGTCCAGTATCTCCTTTACCCGCTCGAAGTAGCCCGGCGGGGCCTCCACAAAGCCCCCGACACCCTGTATCGGCTCCGCGATAAAGGCGGCGACGTGCCCAGTGGTCGTGGTCTCCACTACCTGCCGCACGTCCTCGGCACAGGCAAGGGTACACTCGGGCTTCTCCTTGCAGAACGGGCAGCGGAGCCGGTACGGGTTCACCGCGTAGGAGACGTCTAGCGCGCTGCGGGAGGTCGGACGCCAGGTGCTCTGGCCGGTGATGCCCATGGTAGCGAAGGACCGCCCGTGGTAGGAGTTGCGGAGAGCTATGACCTCGCCCGAGCCCCGGTAGGCCGTGGCGAAGAGGAGGGCCGCCTCGTTCGCCTCGCTCCCGCTCCCGACAAAGAAGACCTTCTTGTCGCCGGAGATCGGGGCCAGCTCCGCGAGCCGCTCCGCGAGGCGCACCTGGTTCTCTATGAGGTACAGCGTCGAGGAGTGCAGGAGGCTGTCGGCCTGGTACTTTACGGCTTCGGAGATCTCCGGTATCGCGTGGCCGCTGATGGTGGTGACGATGCCGCCGAAGAAGTCCAGGTACTCGTTGCCCTCGGAGTCCCACACCTTGAAGCCCTCGCCGCGGACGAGCTCCATCGGCTCCTCGTAGTAGAGCTGCATCCAGCCCGGCATCACCGCCGCGTGCCGCGCCGCAAGCTCCCCGGGCCTCACGGAGACACCCCGGCCGGGCCTACTACCGCCTCGAAGAGTAAACCTCTCAAGCCTCCGCTCCTCTCATCGGGTGAGGAGCTCCGGCGCCGGAGCTTTCCGGGTGCGCCGAAGCTCCTCACAGGACACAATAATAGGGTGCCGCGCACGCGCGGACTTTGTCCCCCGGGAGAGAGACGCCCGCCGCGGGTAGCGCGTTCTTTGTACAGAGGTACGTAGAGTGCGGTGACGTAGAGCACGGTGTGTTCCCGGTACGGAGACCGGCCGCTCCATTTACTGCACCTCACACCACCACCTACCCCCGAACCTCTCCCTTCCGGGGAGTATACGGGGCGGGGCTCCGCTAGGCTACCGTGGTCAGCTCGGCCTGGACCACCAGACGCTGGGAGTAGTCCGGCAGGGTGCAGGTCTGTAGCGTCACCACGTTCTTGCCCGCTACGGGCTCGGTAACCTGGGTCTCTGTGGGTTCGATCACGAACTTCCGGAAGACGCTGTACGTGTATTCGGTGCCGCCGGAGTCCGTCAGCACCACCTCGTCCCCGTTCTCGAGCTTGTCGAGGTCGTAGAACAGCAGGAAGCTGCCGGTACCGGCGTAGCCTAGCCGGTGAGCGGCTATGTAGACGTTGGATCCCGCCTCCCACGGGAAGCCCGTGCCGTCGAGGTGAATGGCGCCCGCGTCGAGCGCCGCCGTGTCGTCGCCCGCCGCGCCGTAGACGGGAACGTCCTGTGCCCGTGATAGCTCCGGTACGTCGAGCCTCATCGCCGTTTCCGCCGGGGCCTCTGCCACGTTCGAGGGCCACAGGCTCAGAGCAGCGTAGCCCACGAGGACGAACCCGAACAGCAGCAGCACCGCGTTTACCCAACCTCTCCTTCTCCGCCGCACCGCCATCCTGCTCTCCTATCGGGGTCTAAGTTACTGCGCAACGAGAGGATGATACCCGGGAAAGGTGACAGAGAGATTACAGAAAGGGTGTGCATTCGATAAATTTCCACCGCCCAGACCTTGGTTTCCGGGCATCGGGTGGCGTGTCTCATAGAGAGGCTCTGACTAGATTCGCCTCATCGAATAGCTGTTCCGGCTTACCTTGCGACGCGCCACAGAATGCTATCATTACATAGTGTTTTT
>JACCZN010000146.1 GCA_013695915.1 Rubrobacter sp. | reverse complement strand
GTAAAGGAGAAGAGGCCGTTTATGCCCCGCTCTACCTCTGCATCCGCGAGCGCCGGTAGCATCCGCTGCGCCTCCTGCCACGGCCCCTCGAAGTCCTCCGGCGTGAACTCCATGATGGAGGGCATCTCCGGCCGGTCTCCGGGGCGGCCAATGCCGTCGTGGGGGACGGGCATCGGGCGGTGCCTGTAGGAGCCGACGCCGTAGCTGTCGCCGTGCTGGCGGAAGTACATCGCGCTGTCCTGGTGGCGCAGCATGGCGTGGTCGGACTCGGGGGAGGCTCCGTCGAGCTCCGGCAGCGGCGTGGTCCAGGCGTACTGGTGCTGCATCGGGGTCAGGAGCGGCACGGAGGCCCCGGCCATCCGGCCGATGCGCGGCCCCCACATCCCGGCGCAACTCAGGACGGTCTCCGTGGCTATCCGGCCCCGGGAGGTCTCCACAGCCTTGATGCGGCCGTTCTCGACCTCTATATCCAGGACCTCGGTCTCGCCGTAGAACCGGGCGCCGCGGGAGCGGGCCTCGCGGGCGGTGGCCTCGCAGATGCGGACTCCTTTGGCGATCCCGTCGGAGGGCACGTAGAGCCCGCCGTAGACCCTGTCCGGGTCGAGGAGCGGGCTCTTATCGGCGCACTCCTCGGGCGAGAGCAGGTGCGCCTCGACGCCCCAGGAGGTGGCTAGGCCTTTCTTGCGTTTGAGGTCCTGCCACCTCTCGGGGGTGGCGGCGGCCTCGACGCTCCCGACGCCGTAGAAGCACGGCTCGCCGTCGAGGTCGAGCTCGGAGTACCGCCGGACGCCGTAGCTCGCGAGCCCGGTCATGGTCTTCGAGGCGTTGGTCTGGAAGACCAGGCCCGGCGCGTGCGAGGTGGAGCCTCCGGTCTCGAAGAGCGGCCCCTGATCCAGGACCACCACGTCCCGCCACCCGAGCCGCGTCAGGTGGTCGGCGGCGCTGCAACCCACTATCCCAGCCCCTATTACTACTACTCCCGCCTTGGTCTCCATGAGGAGCCTCCTAACCGCCGTTCCCGGAGAAGAGCCCGGTAGACCCGCACATGCCCGAGGCCCGACCCTCTCCGAAGACCCGGCCCCGCAACGTCCCGACCACCGGACCCGGCCTCTCCCGTTTGTTTCGTTCAGCAAAACCGTTTCCCATAACGAAATTAGTATCAGCGGCGACAGACGCCGTCAAGGGCTGAACGGCACGCGTAGAAGAATTTTTGCGAAAATTTGTTAAGAAGGGCCGAATGGCCCTGTATACGGGGATTGCGGGGGGCTGCGTTTGGCCTCCGGGCCGTTAATGGGCCGTCAGAGGGAGCATGGTTACCGGTACTTCTGCGGGTAGCGTGAAGGTGCGGTTCGGGGCTCGGGGCTCTGGTCCCGGCAGTTGCCTCGGGGAGCCTGTGTAAGGGTCGAGGATTGCGGGGGTGGATCTATCGAGGGCTAGCAGACGAAGAACGGCGACGCGGGCCTCTGGCTGGCCTTACCTGCTATCTAGCGGACTTCGGGGTCTGTGCCACTACCGGTAAGCTCCGTCTCCTGTTCGCTGAGCCACTCTCTGGCTTTTGCACCGTGCTGTGTAGCTGCTCGCAGGATGTCGCAGATCTTCTCGACTTGCTCGGGACCTACGGCGGTTCCCGTGGGAAGGGTTATCAGCCTCTCCGAGAGCGATATCGTCTCCGGCAGCCTCGACCCCCAGTCTACGTGGGCCTGGTTGGACCTGTAGGGCTCCATCCGGTGACAACCGGGGTAGAAGTAGCGCCGGGCCACGACGTTCTCGGCCCAGAGGACCTTTACCAACTCGTCGCGTGTGAGTTGCGTTGCTGTTCTATCAAGCTCCAGAACTACGTACTGGTAGTTGAGTCTCTCCGCGCTATCGTACTCCATGAGCCGCACTCCCGGTACGTCCTCCAGGCCCTTCCGGTAGCGTTCGTAATTGTCCCGGTTGACGGCGATAAACTCATCCATGTTCTCCAGGGAGGTGAGTCCCATGGCGGCCGAGAGCTCGTTCATCTTGCCGTTGGTGCCAGCGTAGATTACGTTGTCTTGACCGGCGAAGCCGAAGTTCTTCATCAGCCGGATCCTGCTCATCAACTCGTCGTCGTTGGTGGTTATGGCTCCGCCCTCGAGGGTGTTCAGGAACTTGGTCGCGTGAAAGCTGAAGACCTCGGCGCCGCCGAAGTTGCCGATCATCCGTCCCTCGTGAGAGCATCCGAACGCGTGAGCGGCGTCGAACAGCAGCTTCAGGTCGTGCTCCCGCACGATACGCGCCAGCTCCTCCACGTCACAACCCCGCCCCCACAGATGGACCCCCATGATCCCCGTCGTCCGCGGGGTAATTAGCTCCTCCACCCGCGCCGCCCACATTCCGCACCCCCCTGTCACGTGAGCAGATAATATCGTCGGCACTGGGGACTAAAGAACTCAAGGATGTGTCTTCGCTCCTCGTTTAGCCCGGCGATCTGCCGCCCGGTGCCCATCCACACCAGGTGTACGGCCTGAAATAGCTGGAACACCCACCGCAGCGTGGGTCGTTGGGTAGGCTTGCCCTTCTGATCGGGGATATGGGCTTCCCGCTCGAGTAGTGACCGCCGCAGCATCCGCTCTCCAAGGCCGTAGACCAGTAGGCACAGCCCCATTACCATCGCCAAGGCGGCTACTCGCCTGGGATTATTCAAGAACACACTATCGGTGAAGAACATCGGATCCTTCAAAAAACGAAAGCCCCGCTCGACTACTCCCTGCTCAAGGTAGGCCTCCAGCACCTCCTCCGCGGATAGCTCCTGCTCATCTACGACGTTGGTGGCGAGCACGAACCTGCCAGCTTTGTGACTCGCCCGATGCACCGCCTCTTCGTCGCGTACCGCCTCGGCCGTGATCCGGTAACGGTAGTTGGGCTCTTCGTCTCTTGTGGGCCGACCCCGGCGGCTGTGGTAGGCCTCGGAGGTGACCTCTATGCCTTCGAGGCGATGGAAGCGCAGACCCTCCTCCAATTGCTTAAGCTCCGTCCGAGCATCGGCTTCGCAGGCAAAACGTCGCCGACCCAGCTTGCGCAGCTCTGTCCGAGCCCGACGGTGCTCTCTATCGAGCTTTTTGTCCAATTGGGGCCTCAAGCGCTCCGCCCG
>JACCZN010000126.1 GCA_013695915.1 Rubrobacter sp. | reverse complement strand
AGCTCCTGGAGCTCCGAGCCCTTGAGCGGCGGCGTGTCGCTACTGCAGGCCACGCACGTCTTTGCTGCGAGTTCCGTCATCTTGCCTCCTCTACTACGGAGTTCCGCGTCTCTCCGAAGTCTACAAGACCTGCGCCAGTGGAGAGGGCGGAGCTGCCAGATATCGCCGCTATGCCGAGGGGTCGCCCACTGGGCTACAGCGTACGGGGAAGCTCTCCACCCCTCCCGGCCCTGGTTCCGCTCAGCTCCCGGAGCTGGTCAGGTTCCGGATCTCGCGCAGGGCTACCGAGAGCGTGGAGAGGTCGAAGACGTCCCCGGCCTTTATGTCCGTGAGCATCTGCTGGGCGCGGTCTATGAGGCCGCGGTTGGCAGCGGCCCAGGCGTCTATGTTGGTCCCGGCGTCCTCTTCGCCGGGCGAGCCGCGGAGCACGTCGGCGGTGAGCAGCGCCTGCTGGCGGTTGAGGTCGTCACGCAGCGCCGCCCGGGCCAGGGTCTGCCAGCGGTCCCTGCGGGGCAGGGCGTCTATGCGGTCCCGGAGCCAGTGCAGGCTCAGGCGGTCGCCGAGCGTGAAGTACACGGTCGCCACAGTGTCCACCGGGCTCTCCGTAGCCGCCGCGACGTCCACGATGTCCAGCGCGGCGAAGAGCGAGTCCAGGCTCGCCACCCGCCACGCGAGGGCTTCCGGCACACCCTCGCCGGAGAGCCGCCCGGCCTCCTTCTCCAGGGCCTCCCGGTCGGCCTCCAGCATGAGGTCCGGCAGGCGCTCGGAGAGGCCCCGGGCCCCCTCCGTGAAGTGCGAGACGGTCGCGGCGATGTCCAGCGGCGGGCGGCGGTTGCGCAACAGCCAGCGCGTACCCCGCTCCACGAGCTTGCGGGCGGTCAGGGTCATGCTGGTCTGGGTCTCCGTAGGGACCTGGTTGTCGAGGGCCTCTATCTCCCGCCACAGCCTGCCCATCCCGAAGACCTCGCGGGCGACGGTGCAGGCCCGGGCGACCTCCGGGGCCCGGGCGCCGGTCTCCTCCTCCATCCTGAAAGCGAACGAGGTCCCGGCCCGGTCCACCAGGCCGTTCACGAGGTGGGTGGTCGTGATCTCCCGCCGCAGCCGGTGACCCCGCATGTGGTCCCGGAACCCCTCCCGCAGCGGCGTCGGGAAGTACTGCTCGAGCTCCTCCGACAGATACGGGTCCTCCGGTACGTCCGAGTCGAGCAGCGCCTCATAGAGTGTTATCTTGGTATACGACAGCAGCACGGCAAACTCGGGGGCGGTCAGGCCGGTGGCGGCGGACTTCCGTTCGGCGAAGGTCTCCTCGTCGGGCAGGGCTTCGAGCTCGCGGTTGAGCTTGCCCTCGTGTTCGAGGTGTCGGACGTAGCGGGCGTGGACGTCGGCCATCGAGCCGGACTGGAGCACGGCGTTGCCGATGGCGGCGTTCTGGCGGTAGTTGTTGTAGAGGACGAGCCGGGCTACCTCTTCGGTCATCTCGGAGAGCAGGCGGTCGCGCTGCTTGCCGGTCATCTCGCCCTCGTCGAGGACGGATTTCAGCAGGATCTTGATGTTCACCTCGTGGTCGGAGCAGTCCACGCCGCCGGAGTTGTCTATGGCGTCCGTGTTGACCTTGCCGCCCCCGAGCGCGTACTCGATGCGGCCCCTCTGGGTAAAGCCGAGGTTCCCGCCCTCCCCGACGACCCGGCACCGCAGGTCCCGGCCGTCCACCCGGAGGGCGTCGTTGGCCTTGTCGCCGACCTCGGCGTGGGTCTCTGTGGCGGCCTTTACGTAGGTGCCGATGCCGCCGTTCCAGAACAGGTCCACGGGGGCGGCCAGGAGGGCCCGTATCACCTCGTTCGGGGTCAGGCTCTCGGCCTCCACGCCGAGCAGGTTCTGCACCTCGGGGGAGAGGGGGACGGACTTGGCGGTGCGGGAGAAGACGCCGCCGCCAGAGGAGATCAGGGTCTCGTCGTAGTCCGTCCACGCCGAGCGCTCCCGGTAGAAGAGCCGCTCGCGCTCGGCGAAGCTCGTCTCCGGGTCGGGGTCGGGGTCGAGGAAGATGTGCAGGTGGTTGAAGGCGCCGACGAGCTTCGTGTGCCGGCTCAGGAGCATGCCGTTGCCGAACACGTCGCCGGACATGTCCCCGACGCCGGTTACCGTGAAGTCCTCCGTCTGGGTGTCCGTGCCGAGCTCGCGGAAGTGGCGCTTCACGGACTCCCACGCGCCGCGGGCGGTGATCGCCATCTCCTTGTGGTCGTAGCCGGAGGAGCCGCCGGAGGCGAAGGCGTCCCCGAGCCAGAAGCCGTACTCCTCCGCGATGCCGTTAGCGGTATCGGAGAAGGTCGCGGTGCCCTTGTCGGCGGCGACCACGAGGTATGGGTCGTCGCCGTCGTAGCGGACCACGTCCGGGGGAGGGGTGGGCTCGCCGTCCACGAGGTTGTCGGTGATGTCGAGCATACCGGAGATCAGGGTGCGGTAGCACGCCAGGACCTCCCGCGAGAGGGCTTCGCGGTCACCGGTGGGCGGCTGCTTGACCACGAAGCCGCCCTTGGCGCCGACGGGGGCTATAACGGCGTTCTTGACCATCTGGGCCTTCATGAGCCCGAGGACCTCGGTGCGGAAGTCCTCGCGCCGGTCGGAGAGGCGTATGCCGCCGCGCGCGACCTTGCCGCCCCGCAGGTGGACGCCCTCGGCCCGCGGGGAGTACACGAAGACCTCGAACATCGGCCGTGGCAGCGGCAGCTCGGGGATGCTCGACGGGTCGAGCTTGAACGAGACGTAGGGGTGATGCTCCCCGTCCCCTTCCTTCTGGAAGTAGTTGGTGCGGAGGGTGGCGAGCACGACGTTCAGGAAGCTCCGGAGGATACGGTCCTCGTCCAGGCTCGCGACGCCGTCGAGCTCCTCCTCTATCTCGGACCTCAGGCGCTCGGACTCCTCCGACCGATCTCCACGACGGTCCGGGTCGAAGCGGGCCTCGAAGAGCTCCAGGAGGCGGCGGGCTATTGGGGGGTTGGCGGCGAGGCTCTCCTCCATGTAGCTCTGGGAGAAGGTGCTGCCCGTCTGGCGGAGGTAGCGGGAGTAGGCCCGGAGGATGGAGGTCTCCCGCCAGGTCAGGCGGGCGCGCAGGACGAGGCGGTTGAAGCCGTCGTTCTCCACCAGGCCGCTCCAGGTCCGGGAGAAGGTGTCCTGGAAGATCTCCTTTACCTGCTCCGTCTGTAGCTGGCCCCGGTCCTCGTAGGCGAGGCCGAAGTCGTAGATCCAGACCGGAGTGCCCTCTGCGGGCTCGACCTTGTAGGGGCGCTGGTCCACGACCTCGACGCCCATGTTCTCCAGGAGCGGCAGCACCTCCGAGAGCGAGAGCTGCTCTCCGGGATGGAAGAGCTTGAACCTCAGGAAGTCCTCCGGGGCCTCTATCGGGCGGTAGAGGCTCATGCCCGGCGCCTCCTCGGAGGCGAGGTCCTCTATCCTCTCTATATCCGTGGCGGCGGTCCGAACCAGGAAGTCCTCCCGGTAGCCCGCGGGGAATGCGTCTCGGTAGCGGTGGAAGAGCCGGGTGCCGGCCTCCTCGCCGCAACGCTCGATCAGGGCGCGGTAGAGGTTGTCGGAGAAGGAGCGGGTCGTCTCTATGAGGCGGCTCTCTATCTCCTCCACGTCGTACTCCGGTATCTCGTGGGTGGAGGTGTAGATCACGAAGTGCAGCCGGGCCAGGACGGACTCGGAGAGGTGTACCGAGAACTCCACGCTCGAACCGTCGAAGGCGGTCTGCAGGATCTCTTGCATGCGCTGGCGGGTCTCGGTGTCGTAGCGCTCACGGGGCACGTAGACCAGACAGGAGAGGAAGCGGCCGTAGTCGTCCTGCCGCACGAAGAGCCGGACGCGCTGGCGCTCCTGCAGGTGTAGGATGCCCAGCGAGATCTCGTACAGCTCGTCCTCGGAGATCTGGAAGAGCTGGTCCCGGGGGTAGGTCTCCAGGATCTCGATCAGGGCCTTTGCGTAGTGGCTGTTCGGCGGGAACGACGCCCGCTCCAGCATGGCGTCTATCTTGCGCCGGAGGAGCGGTATATCCTGCGGGTTCATGCGGTAGGCCGAGGAGGTGTAGAGCCCGAGGAAGCGCCGTTCGCCGGTCACCGCGCCGGACTCGTCGAACCGCTTGACGCCGATGTAGTCCAGGTACGACGGTTTGTGGACCGTGGCGCGCGAGTTGGCCTTGGTGAGGTTCAGCAGGTACGGCTCGCGGGCGAGCTTCTTTACCTCTCGTGGGAGCTCCTCGAAGCTGCGGGAGACGGTCTCCTCCCTCTCGCCGCGCAGGATGCCGAGGCCAGATCCCGGGACCGTGCGCAGCACGTCCTCGCCGTCCTCCTCTAGCAGGTCGTACTCGCGGTAGCCGAGGAAGGTGAAGTGGTTGTCCTCGATCCACTCCAAGAAAGCTCGCACCTCCGGTACCTCCTCCCGCTCGACCGGCGGCGGGTCCTCCTCGAGACCGGCCACGATCCCGCGCACCCGCTCTCGCATCGCGGGCCAGTCCTCGACCGCGACCCGCACCTCCCCGAGGACCCGGTGGAGGTGACCGCGGAGCTCCTCCAGCCCCTCGGGCTCGGTGTGCTGGTCCACCTCCACGTGCATCACGGACTCCAGGACGCCCTCTCCGGCGTCGTGGGGAAGTATCTCAAGGAGGTTGCCCTCCCCGTCGCGCCGGACCTTGATCACCGGGTGCATCATCAGGTGGACGGCGTAGCCCCGGCGCTTTACCTCCATCGCCACCGAGTCCACCAGGAACGGCATGTCGTCGACTACTATCTCGATCACGGTGTGCGTGGACTGCCAGCCGTGCTCCTCGAACCGCGGGGTGTAGACGCGGACCTTGGAGGTGCCCGCCTCCCGGTGGCGGGCGAAGTTCAGGTGGGAGAGGGCCGCGCCGTAGAGGTCCACGGTGGTGCGGCCGCCGAGGTCCTCGGGCGCCACCCAGCCGTAGTACTGGCGCACGAACTCCCCGGCCAGCGAGGCGCTCTCCTCCGGTAGCTGCTCCCCGACCCGGGATACGACCTTGTCTATGAGCTCCGGCCTGGCGTACATCAAAAGCTCCTCCGTGACGCTACCTTTTCCAGACACATCGTAACCGGGTTTACAGCAACGTTCCACACGGTGCCGGGTAGTAGAATGCCTCCTCGTGACCGGAGAGAAGGGTAGAGCCGCCGCGCTAACGGAGGTCTCCCTGATAATGGCCGCCGTCTTCTGGGGCGCGAACTACGCGGCCACCAAGTACGCCGCGGGCTCGATGTCGCCGCTCCTGGTCGTGGCGTTCCGCTTTACCGTGGGCGGCCTGCTGCTCTTGCTGGTACTGCGGGTCTTCGAGCCCCGGAGCCGGCTGGGGCGGGAGGACGTGCTGCCGATGGCGGCGCTCGGGTGCCTCGGGATGGCCGGGGCCCAGACGGCCTTCACCTTCGGCGTGAGCCTGACCACCGCGGCGAACACCGGCCTGATCTTCGCTACGGCTCCCGTGTGGGGCCTCCTCATAGGGTTCGCGCGGGGGCTGGAGCGCCCGACCGTGCGAGGTGTCATCGGGGTGCTGCTCTGCATAGCGGGGATCGGGGCCGTCTTCTATGAGGGGCTCGGCGCGGAGGGCACCAGCCTCACCGGAGACCTCCTGGTACTGGTCGCCGCGGTCTGCGTCGGCACCTACACCGTGTTCTCCATACC
>JACCZN010000117.1 GCA_013695915.1 Rubrobacter sp. | reverse complement strand
CCGAGTGGAGGGCGACCGCGGCGAAGGCCTCGTTTATCTCCACGAGGTCGAGGTCTCCGGCGCTCCAGCCCGCCTTCGCGAGCGCCTGCTTCCCGGCGTTGCCCGGCACCGTGAGGAGGTCCGGCGGCCCCTCGGCGACCTTCGCGTGGGCCACGATGGTCCCCAGGGGCTCGAGGCCCCGGCTCTCCGCAAAGGACTCGCCACAGAGCACGAGCGCCCCCGCGCCGTCGGTGACGCCGGGAGCGTTGCCGGCGGTCACGGTACCGCCCGGGTCTATGGGCTCGAGCGCGGCCAGCTTCTCCGGGGTAGTGTCGCGGCGGAAGGGCTCGTCGGTCTCCACGTAGTCCGTCCGGCCCTTCTTGCCGGAGACCTTGACGCCCACTATCTCCTCCGCGAGACGAGCGTCGTCGGTAGCGGCGGCGGCCCGCTGGTGGCTGCGGTAGCTCCACTCGTCCTGCTCCTCGCGGGAGATGCCGTACTTCGTCGCTCCCTGCGTGCCGAAACGTATCATGTTGACGTGCTCGAAGGCGTCGAGGAGCCCATCGTGCATCATGGCGTCCGTCAGCGCCCCGTCGCCCATCCTCATGCCCCACCGGGCACCCTTCGCGAGGTACGGCGCGTTGGACATGCTCTCCATGCCTCCGGCCAGCACCACCTCGTAGTCACCGGCCCGTATCAGGGCTTCGGCGAGCGTCGCGCTCCGCAGCCCGGAGGCGCAGACCTGGTTCAGGGTCTCCGTGGTGAGCGAGAACGGCAGCCCGGCGTTGTGGTTCGCCTGGCGGGAGGGGATCTGACCCACCCCCGCCTGCACCACCTCACCGAAGATGGAGTGCCCCAGCTCCGCGAGCTCCTCGTCCCCGACCCCCGAGCGGTCCACGGCCTCCCTCACGGCCGCGCCCCCGAGCTCCGGGGCACTCAGGGACGCGAGCGCCCCGCCGAACCTGCCGAAGGGCGTCCGCGCCGCCCCGAGTACCACCGCTCTCTGCGCCATCTCAGGCCTCCGTCCCTTCTGCTTCTACCTCTCCTACCTGCCTCCCCAGAGCCTACCTTACCTGCTGGCGCGGGGCTCTGCTTCCCCGTCCGGGCTGCCGGTCAGTCGTCCAGGAACAGGTCCGGGGCGAGCTCGGCGTCCGAGCCGCCGTAGGAGTACCGGCCGAGGTCCGTGACGCCCTCCTCCGCCAGCACGTCCTCGGCGAGAAAGAAGTTGCCCGTACACTCCCGGCTCGGGCGGGTGAAGACCGTGTATGCGGCGTCGGCTACGACCTCGGGCCTGCGCGAGCGGGCCATCGCCTCCTCGCCGCCGAGCAGGTTCCGCACGGCGGCCGTGGCGACCATGGTCCGCGGCCAGAGGGCGTTGAACGCGATGCCCCTCTCCCGGAACTCCTCGGCCATCCCCAGGGTGAGCATGCTCATCCCGTACTTGGAGACCGTGTACGCCGCGTGGTCCCGGAACCATGCCGGGTCCAGGTTCAGCGGCGGGGAGAGCGTCAGGACGTGCGGGTTCTCCGACGCCTTGAGGTGCGGGATGCACGCCCGGCTGACCACGAAGGTGCCGCGGGTGTTGATCTCCTGCATCAGGTCGTAGCGCTTCACCTCCAGCGCCTCGGTGCCCGACAGGTTGATGGCGCTGGCGTTGTTGACGCAGATGTCCACGCCGCCGAAGCGCTCGACCGTCTGCGCCACCGCCGCCGCGACCTGCTCCTCGTCCCGGATGTCCCCGACGACCGGCAGCGCCCGGCCTCCGGCCCCCTCTATCTGCTCGGCCGCCGTGTAGACGGTCCCTTCGAGCTTCGGGTGAGGCTCTGCGGTCTTGGCGATCAGGGCCACGTTCGCCCCGTCCCGCGCGGCCCGCAACGCGATGGCGAGCCCTATACCCCGGCTCGCACCGGATATGAAGAGCGTCCTGCCCGCCAGCGGCCGCTCCCCGGCGCTCACCCGCAACGCCTCTCGGTACGGGATCTCCCGAAACCCTCAGCCATTACTCTCACCCTCACAGTTCCACCCCCACCTCATAGCATGACCCCGGCTAACGGCCGGTAGCCCCGTCCGGGATGATAGGAGCCCGGGATACCCGGGTCAACCCGGGGGCACCGAGGGTTGCGGGCAGGGTGAGGATGAGGTCGCTGGCGAGCGTGTGGTCCGGGCTTCCGACGGACCCGGCGGCCCGCTCCCCGGCGGCGGAGAGGGCGAACATGCTCGCTGCGGCAGCCGCGAACGGGTCGAGGCCGCGGGCCAGGAGGGCGCCGAGCAGGCCGGACAGGACGGCGTCGGTGCCGGGGGCGGCGAGTGACCGGGTGCAGGAAGGGTCGAGGGAGAGCACCGCGAAGGGGCCGTCGGGAGGTGAGATCAGGACTTCCTCCCCCTCCAGGACCACGGTGGCACCGGCGGCCTCCGCGAGCCTCCGTACGGAGCGGAGCCGGTGAGCTTCGGACTCTTCCGGCTCTTCGCCCAGGACCTCGGCCAGCTCTCCGACCCCCGTGACGATCACCGTCGGCTCCGCGCGGGCCGAGAGCTCCTCCAGGAGCCCCCGGGAGGCGAACGCGGACAGCGCCTGCGGGCTCAGGACGACCGGAACCCCGGCACCCCTGCAGACCGCGCGCACGAACGCGGCGTCCTCCAGACCGGACCCCACCTCCGACCCGAGCACGAGGGATCCGGCCGAGGCGGCGTCGAGAACCGCTCCCGCCCCGGCCTCCGCGAGACCTCCCGCCGGATTCTCCGGCAGGGCACGGACCGCGGCCTCCGGGAGACCCGGGCCTACGACGGCCGTTGCCGAGGCGGGTACTGCGGCCAGTACCCGGGACGCGCCGCCGCGCAGGGCCGCGGCTGCCGCCAGAGAGACGGACCCGGCGGCCTCCCGCGAGCCGCCACAGACCACGACGCCGGCGCTCCCGGGGCGGTGCGAGCCGTAGGCGGGGCGTCCGGGGAGGAGGCCCATTACGCGCTCCCCGACGAGCCCGGCCTCCCGGGTCTCCGGGGCTCCGCCGGGGATTCCTATATCCGTAACGCGGACCGTGCCCGCGTGCCGGGACCCGGGAGCTACGTAGAGCCCGACCTTCGGCGCGTGGTTGGTGGAGGTGGCGCCGGCTCTCACGGCCACGCCCTCCACCTCGCCGGTCGCCGCGTTGACCCCCGAGGGTACATCCGCGGCAACCACCGGGGCATCCTGAGCGTTGATCTCCGCTACCACGCCCGACAACGGTTCCTCTACCGCGCCCTCGAACCCGGTCCCGAGCATGGCGTCCACGATGGCTCCCGAGCCCCGCAGCGCCCCCGCCTCGAACGGGCGCGGCGGGTCCCCGGGGAGCCGGTCAAGGTTGGTCCGCGGCACGCCCCCTACCCCGTCCAGCGGTATTGGGGCGAGCACGTCGACCGTGTACCCTGCCTCCCGCAGCAGCCGGGCTGCGACCAGCCCATCCCCGCCGTTGTTCCCCGGCCCGACCACCACCCGGACGAGTCCCTCCGTCGCTATCCTCCGCACCACGGAGGCCAGCCCGGTCCCGGCCTTCTCTGCCAGCTCGAGCTCGAGTATGCCGCGCTGTTCCATAGCGAAGAGGTCCGCCGCCCACATCTCCTGCGGGCTGTACAGGGGATCCAGCCATACCGGCAGGCTCACGAGCGCAGAGCCCCGGCTGCGTTCCTCAGATGCCCGACGGCGACCCGGACCCCCGGGAGAGCCTTGCCGCGTGGCGGCGGAAGCAGGAGTATGAAGTCCGGGGTCTCGCTTCGTGTGTCCATCGAGCGATCATGCCACCGCCCGGATGGTCCCGCAACGTTCCCTCTTACAGGCACGACCGGGATGCCCCGCTCCACGGCTGCGCTCTCAGTCCCGGAGCACGGCCTCGTAGAGCCTCTGCTGGCGCCGGAGAGCCTCCTGGTAGGCTGTGTGGGCGTCGGGGTCGGGCTCGTAGGTCTCCCCGAGGGGGGTACGGGCTTCCTCTATAGGCCCCCCGCCCAGGGCTTCAAGCGTAAGCAGGGCCGCGCCCCGACTGGAGGCCTCACGCGCGCCGGAGAGCGTTACGGGACGGCCGAGGGCGTCGGCTACCATGCGGGTCCACGCGGGAGAGCCGGTGAGACCGCCGCCGCTCGCGATGACGCGCCGCTCATCCGCGGCTCCCGGCAGCGCCTCCTCGAGCCGCCGGGCGATGAGCGCGAGCCGGAGGGCGACGGCCTCCATGGCGGCCCGCAGTATCTCCACGGGCCCCGTGGACATCGAGAGCCCCGAGATGGTACCGTTGGCGAGGTCCGACCATCCCGGTCCCCGCTCCCCGGCGAGGAGCGGCAGGAAGGTCAGCCCGTGAGCGTCAGGGGCCATCGCCGCCAGCGCCCGCTCCGTCTCCTCCTCATCTGGGAGCCGGAGGGCTCGGCCGAGCCAGGACGCGAGGTTGCCCCCGTCAGAGAGAGCCCCGCCCATCACGAAGCGGTCGGGGTCGGAGCGGTAGCACCAGAGGCCCGGGGGTATGTCGACGGACTCTGCCTTCCACAGCGCCCTCATGGCGCCGCTGGTGCCGATCATGACGGCCAGCCGGTCCCGGCTCGTGCAGCCGGATCCCACGTTCGAGCACGCCCCGTCACCGAGAGCCGGGTACCAGGGCACCCCGGCGAGCTCCGGCCACCTACGGGCCCACTCACCGGCGAGACCCCGCAGCGGCTCGTCCGAGACCGGAGGGAGCTCGGAGGCTCCCGTGGGCAGGGCGTCGGAGAGAACCTCGGGAAGCCCCGCGTCCCACTCCCTGCGGTGCTGGTCGAAGAGGCCGGTGGCGGAGGCCATCGAGGTGCCGGTGCGGAGGCCATCTCTCCCGAAGAGCCTGTAGTAGAAGTAGTCTCCCGGGGAGACCCAGCGCCTGGTACGGGCCGCGGCTTGCGGGGCCTCGGAGTGGAGCCAGAGAAGCTTGGCCGGCCAGTAGCTGGAGTGGAACGGGCTCCCGGTGCGTCGGTGGACGGCCTCCTCGTCCGTACGGCCGCGGAGCTCGGCGGCGGCCCCGGCGGAGCGGCGGTCGGCCCACGCGAGGACCGGGGTGGTCGGGTGGCCCTCACCGTCCAGGCCGAGCAGACCGTGCCAGAAGGTCGAGAACGCCACCGCCGCTATCTCCCCGGCTCCCGCAGCCCGGGACCGCTCCAGGGTCTCGTCTACGGCGCGGACGACCAATTCGAAGAGCTCTCCGGCGTCCTTTGTCGCGGCTCCCGGAGGCGTCAGGCGAAGCTCGTGGGGCAGGGACGTATCCGTACCGCGTACCTCCTCCCCCGCGGCGTCGTAGAGCGCAGCCCGAACGGAGGAGGACCCCACGTCTACCGTGAGGACCCGCACTCCATCTTCCGCTCCGGTGCTCAATGCCGCGGCCGGTAGAGTATCTCCGCGGCCTTCGCCGCCAGCAGGATATCCTCGCTCTTCCGCCCGTCCCGGTACCCTACGTTGTGCCGCAGGCAGGTTCCGGCGCCCTTCAGGTGCGCGCTGTGGTCTAGCACGGTCCACGGGTAGTGACGGAACCTCTCCCACTGCCCGGTAAAGTAGTCGCGGACGTGGTATCCGACCTCTGCCAGCTCCTCTCTGTGGGTGTAGCTGAACCCCGTGATGTGTGGCGCGTGGATCACCACCTCTCCCCCGTCGGCAATGGCCAGTTCCAGCTTATACATCCCCCTGGCCGCCGTCCAGATGTCATCGTAGGTTCGGGTATCGTGGAGAGCTCCGCGGGCGGGCGTCAGTAGCGGCCCGAGGGCTTCCGGGCGCTGAGTTATATCTCCGCGCGGTCGAAGTTCCTGAGGGCCAGGACCACGAAGAGTACGGACCAGGCGATGGTGGCGAAAATCGCCGCGGTGCCGGTCGAGTGGAGCTGGGCGTTCGAGAACAGGAAGTGGGCGGCTTCGAAGAAGAGCCAGGGGAAGGCTGCGGTAAGCCAGGGGGCGTAGTTGGAGAGCATGAACCCGCCGACCATGAAGCCAAACACGACGGCGGCGAGCGCGCCCCGGCTGTCGAAGACCGTGCCGAGCAGGAGCGAGAGTGCGAGGTAGAAGAAGAGGCCGAGGGCGAGTATCCCGATGCCGCCCGCGAAGAGCAAGGGTGGCGGGGGGAAGTTGGAGATCGCCGGCATCGCGGCGTAGAACACTACGCCGGGGACCAGGATCGTCACGACCAGGAGCCACCGGAAGTTCACCGCGAGCTTGGCGAGGACGAATGCCTTGCGCGAGGCGGGCTTGGAGAGCACCCAAGCCGCCGTGCCGCTCTGCTTCTCCCCGATGATAGCGCCCTGGGTCTTGGCGATCACGGCGATCACGGAGGCGACGGCGCCCATCACGAAGAACATGAGCGCGCCGACCTCGTTGACCTCCTGCGCGGAGGCTCCGGGCTGGCGGACCGTGCGGGAGAAGGCGACGAAGAGCGGGACCCCGGCGACTATGACGAGCCATATCACCCCGTGTACGAGCCAGGCCCAGCTCGCGACCCACTCCCGGCTCTCCTTGCTCGCCAGATTTCTGAAACCGCTCAGGGGACCTGCGGCCGGCTCGAGCTCGGTCTCCTCCGCCCTCTGTCCGGCCTCTACCCCGGGCTCCCTAGCCCGCATCTCTGGACCCTCCTTCCACCAGCCCCAGAAACACCTCTTCCAGGCTCCGCCGCTTGCGCCCGAAGCTCGCGACCCTCACGCCGCGGCCTTCGAGCACCAGCCGCAGGATACCTTCCTCTGCCGCGTCCTCGTCCGTGACGCCCACCAGCCACCGCGCACGCCCGTTCTCGGGGTTCTCCTCCAGCGAGGAGACCCAGGGGGCCGCCCGGAGCCGCTCACGGGCCTCGTTGAGCCCGCCGCTCGATCCCTCTTTGAGGACCAGCTCGTAGACCGCCGCGCTCCCGGTGCCTCCGGTCAGGAGCTCCTCTATCGGGGCCTGGGCGACCAGCCGACCGTTCTTGAGGATGGCGACCGCGTCCGAGACCCGCTGCACGTCGTCCAGGATGTGCGTGGAGTAGAAGACGGTCGCGCCCCGCTCCTCGCGCAGGCGCTCTATGACCGCGAGCACGTCGCGGCGGCCCATCGGGTCCAGGGAGGCCGCGGGCTCGTCCAGGATCAGGAGCTCCGGCTCGTTTACCTGGGCCTGCGCGAGCCCGAGCCGCTGGCGCTCGCCGCCGGAGAAACCCTTGATCCTCCGGTCCGCCCGGTCGTCGAGGCCCACGAGGCGCAGGGTCTCCGAGACCCGCCGCTCGATGGCCGACTCCGGCCCGGAGTAGAAGAAGCGGGCGGCGAAGCGCAGCGTCTGGCGGGCGGTCATGTGCCCGTAGTACTGGGGCTCCTGCGCCAGGTAGCCGACGCGCCTCCGGATCTCGACCCCGCCAGCGGTTATGTCCCGGCCGAACACGGTGCCGGAGCCCGCGGTTGGCTTCACCAGCCCCAGGAGCAGCTTGATGGTCGTGGACTTACCGGCACCGTTCGGGCCGAGAAACCCGAAGATGGAGCTCTCCGACACCTTGAGGTCCAGCGGCTTCAGGGCGTGTACCCGCTTGTAGGACTTTGCGAGGCCCCGAGTGTCTATGATTGTCCGGGCGCCCCCCCGCTCCGGCTCCTCGCCGCGCCGGGCGACATCCGGATCCGCGCCGGCCGGTGGCCCATCTTCTCTGACAGTCTTCACGGACACCTCCTCTCCGGGTAGCGTTCTCTTCCATAGCCGGTCATAGCCCGGTCCACCTGCTGCCCCGCTCTGCGTGCATGAGCCTAGGATAACGCAGGTACGCCCGGGTACCAGTGAAGGAGGGTACGCAAAATCACCGTGCAGGTTACGCGCGCCGGTGCACGGTTTCAGAGGACCGAAAGAGACCGCCACGCACGCTATGTTCCGCATAGTTCCGCATAGCACAGGTGTAGACAATTTCCACACAAAGAAATGCAAAGCCTCATAATACTAACAACACAAAGTAGTCAGGGGAACACCACAGAAGTAGGGTTTCAGAACGGAGATAGAGAAGTCGGGGACAAGAACAATCGGAGGTAGACTCCCTTTTAGAGTATTATGTGTCATTATTTGCAGGTGTCGGTCGTGGTTCAGTGGTGAGGATTTCGATCGAGGCGTCTGGGCCGGAGCGTCGGCGCCAGGCGTCACCGAGGGCCGCGGAGAACCTGCTCTCTACGTACTCTGCGGCGGTAGGGTTCGGGACAAACAGCCGCAGGTGACCGTCCGAGAGGCCGGTAGGGACCACGCCTTCGAACCACACGCGCATGGAGGGCGCCCCCATCTCCTCCGAAACAACGCTGAGTAAAACCTGCCACTCCTCGCGGGCCTCCGGGTCGGGAGACGGTGGATCGGGGGTCCCGGAGTCTACAGGTACATCGTGGAGCAGTTGCAGCTCCGGTTGAGGATCCTCGGCGACAGGTTCTCCGGTTTCGGGAGGTGAATCGGACACTGGCATGTCCAGTTCGTAGCTCTGCTCTATTGCCTTCTTGAGCCAGCCCGCAGGGTTGCGGACGTTCTTCTGCAGCGGCAGGGCCTCGATGTAGTGCATGATGCGGGTCGGTCCGTAGTCGGAGACCATGCGCTCGGCGGTCTCTGCGGCCATCCCCTCCGCCTTGAGCCGCTGGATGCAGAAGATCTCCTCTCCACTCTGGCTCTCTATCTGGGCGGCCCTCCGGGCCTGGAAGCCCTCGGAGATCCTGTACGCGGCGTACTCTCCCCTGGAGCCCTTGCGGTAGCTTACCTCCTCGAGAAAGTCCTGTGCTATGAGCTCCGCGTGAGCCGGGGCCAGCTTCTCCTTGATCTTCGAAGCGTACTTGTAGTTGCTGAGCGGTATCCGCTTCCGGAGAGAGAACAACTCCGCTTCCCACACCCGGCGCCCGTTGCGCTTCTTGTCGATCAGACGGTACAACCGCTTGGCGATCGGGCTCGACAGCGACCAGTAGAAACGGGAGTCGATGTTCTTCAGGTAGTTGGCCCGGTAAGACTCTAGAAAGTAGTTGCTGAGGAGCACCGCGTTCCGGTCGGCCCTGCCACCCTCGGGACCCTCGTACTCGGAGAGCTTGATCTCGGATAGCAGGCTGAAGGAGTCAGAGATGTACCGCTTCTTACCGCCGTGGTAGAAGGCGTTGTGGCTCTCGATGGTGGTCGCCGACAGACGCATCAGCGAGTCCCTGACCTGTCGGTAGTCCCGCCCGGAGTGACCGCGGCCCATGAGCTCGACCAGCTCGTAGACGGAGAAGCTCAGCCAACCGTCAGCCGGCAGACCCCGCTTGTCTATCAGTTGCAGGAGAGCAACATACACATCCTGGTCGAACCTCCCCGGCAATCCCCGACCGATAGCCGCCCGGACTGTCCAGGACTGCTCGAGGACATGACCCTCCTTGGTCCTCAACTCGTTGTTGTAGTGGAGCACCCCGGATCCCGCATTCCGGTCGCCGACTCGGAAGTAGGGATGCTCCTCGAAGTTTCCCTCAGCCGGTACCAGATCCCTGGAACCCTGCTTCTCCGATCTCTCCCCCACTCTCAAGTTGGTCCTGCCCTCCCCTCTGCTCATTCGGTCCCTGTTGTTGTCCAAACAAAACAACAACAAACAACAGTTGTAAAACAGAGAGAGGACCGCGATTTTAGAAAAAGCCTGTTTTGCAGGAAAAAACCGGAAGAAATTTCCTTAGTTGCACGGTAATTTTTCCTTAGTTGCACGGTATTCCTTCCCTGGTTGCACGGTAATTTTTCCTTAGTTGCACGGTATTCCTTCCTTAGAAGCACGGTATATGGGCTGCTCCGGTACCGTGCTTCTAAGGAAGCCCGGCCCAGAAGCCGGAGACCGTTGAAAACCCCGGTTTTCTTCCTTAGTTGCACGGTACTACCGGAACCCGTACCTGAAGCGAGGGTTCAGGGTGTACGGACCGGTCTCCCGTACAGAAAAAGCAGGGAAAGCAACGCAAATCATGGCTCCACGCACCTCGATTGGCACGAAAAAGCCTTATTTATAGGGAGTTGTTCCTTCGAGAAAGGGTAATGCTGAGCTGCAAGCTCAGGGTTTGGGAATAAGGCCCCGGACTGGTTTTCCGGAACGGATGTCGTCTCCCTGGTACCTGTGTTTCGTGGGTGTAAACTCCGGGGTCCTTCCTTAGTTGCACGGTATACGAGGGGTGGGGATACCGGAAGGCTTCCTTAGTTGCACGATACCTGCGCTCCGGGCTTCCCTAGTTGCACGGTATCCCTGTGGCGGCTTCGGACGCGGCTCGCGGAGGCTCGTTCCGGCAGGGTCCGGAGCTGCGAGATGGCGTTTACCGGGGGCTGCTTGGTACGGAAAGGGTCGAGTCTGCCCCGCTACTTGGCCCGGCGCACACGCTCTTCCTGGTCATCGGGGTCCAGGTCGTAGAAGTTCTCTATAGCGGCGCGCACTATTGCGGAGCGGTCCGGGGTAAAGGCTGTGCCCTTCAGGGAGACCTTTATCTGGTCCACCATGCGGTCTTGCTCGGGCTCTATGTAGAAGCCTCTCTGGAGCAACTCGCGGTCTTGGCGGCCGCTGCCAGCGGGTCGGCCCGGGCTGCGCTTTGCGGGCTGGGCGCGCCGGGAGCGGGGCTGCGGATCTCCCCTCCTGCGGGGTTCCCCGGGCTGTGCGGGTTCGTCCTCAGGTAGTGGTTCCGGTTGTTCTGTGGTGCGGGCGAGGTCGAGGTCCGAGGTCTGGAAGATGGCATCTATACCGCGGCCTCTGCGGCGGGAGCCCCGGTCTCCGGGCCTAGACTCCGACACGCTCGATCACCTCCCTGGCGAGCTTACGGTAGTCTTCGGAGCCGCGGCTCTTGGTATCTACGGCGAGGATTGGAGCCTCGTGCTCGGCGGCTTCGGCCAACCGGGTGTTTATCCGGATCTTGGTCCGGAACATCCGCTCCTCGAAGGTCTTCTCTATCTGGCGGACCACGCGCCGGGAGAGGCGCGTGCGCCAGTCGACCATGGTCATCACCACACCGAGTAGCTCGACCCGGGAGTCGAGCCGGTCGCGGACCTTGCGCACGGTGTCCATCAACTGCTTGATGCCGTGCAGGGAGAAGACCTGGGCCTGTATAGGGATGATGAAGTAGTCTGCGGCTACCAGAGAGCTGATCATGAGGGTGCCAAGAGACGGCGGGGAGTCCAGGACCACGTAATCGTACCCGGGCTCTATCTCGGAGATCACCTCCCTCAACAACACGTGCCACCCAAGGTCCCTCTCTAGCTCCCGCTCAGCCCCGGCGAGGTCCACGCTGCTCGGCAGGAGGTCCATGCCCGGATATACCTCCCGGGCCACGAGACCCCCCACCTCGGCATCCTCTACCAGAGCATCGTAGAGCGACCGGTCCAGGTCGTAGATATCCAGGCCCAGACCGCTCGTCGCCGAACCCTGGGGGTCCGCGTCCACCAGCAGCACCCTCTTCCCCGCCTCGGCCAACGCCGCCGACAGGTTGATCGCGGTCGTAGTCTTCGCCGTACCGCCCTTCTGATTAGCTATCGCTATAGTCGGCAACCTCACCCGTTTCCTGGTTTTTTATTAACAAATAACCTTACTAATAAGTGTGTTTATTAATTTATACCTTTATATTCCGCACCGCAAGCCTCACAAGAACGGTTCCCGTCCGGGGGCCGCGTGAGTCCTTCCGGAAGCCCAGGAGGTGCTGAGACCCTCCGAAGGCCCATGGAAAGCTCCAAAAGGCACTCAGATGCCTCCAGCGGAGCCGGAGCCCGCCAGTTCGGGAGGCAAGGGTGCGCATCTTGCAGCCCGGAGTTGCCATCCGGCACTCACCGGTGCGGGAAGAGTCCCGATGCAGAGCTGAGACCATAAAGTATTTTGTTAATAAATAAATACAAAAACTTATTAACAAAATACTTTATAAACCGAAAGAGGAAGCCGGTATTGCCGAGGCGGAGGGGACCGGGGATGGTGTAGACAGAGAAGAGGGGAGAGTTCAGGCGGCGGTTACGGGTCGGTTGGCGGGACTGCCCGTGCGGTGATCCCGTGCGGTGATCTCCTCGGGGCTCACTGGACGCGGTGAGCGCGTTACCGTCCGGCTGCCACCGTGTCATTTTGCGGCGCCAGGCCGGAGGACATCATCCTGTGGACCGCAGTTAATTATGTGGGGGACATGAATTTCTGGTAGAGATATACAGGAGTATGGGAGTCTTACTGAGAGGAGGGCCCATGGCCGAGTTAACCCGTCAGGTGGCCGAAGGTGTACACCGCTACGCTGATGGTCTGGTGAACTGGTACGTGATCGAGGAGGGCGAGGAGCTCACGTTGGTAGACGCGGGCTGGCCGCGGAGCTGGCCCCGGGTGGAGCGGGCGATCTCGGACCTCGGGCGTTCGCTCGGGGACGTGCGGGCGGTGGTGCTGACCCACGGGCACCCGGACCACATCGGGGCCGCCGAGCGGGTGCGCCGGGAGTGCGGCGCCACGGTGTGGGCGTATCGTGAGGAGGTATCCCGGGTCCGGGGCGAGGCTAAAGGGTCCTCGCCGTTCGCGCTGGTGCCCGCATTGTTGACGCAGCTCTGGCGGCCGACGGCTCTCGGGTTCGTGCTGCACGCCACGGGGCGGGGATTCCTGACGCCGAGCTGGCCTACGGAGGTCGTGCCGTTCGAGGCTGAGGGAGGCCGGATCGACGTGCCGGGCCGTCCCCGCCCGGTCAAGACCCCTGGTCATACTGGAGGGCACGTCTCGTTCGTACTGGAGGAGAGTGGCGTGCTGCTCGCGGGTGACGCCCTGCTCACCCTGGACCCGCTCACCCGGGCCGAGGGCCCGACGGCGCCCCCGGATGCCCTGAACTCGAGCCCCGGTCAGGTGCGGGAGTCCCTGGAGGCTCTCGCGCAGTTGGAGGCTGCCACCTTGCTACCCGGGCACGGGGAGCCCTGGAGCGGGGACGTGGCCGAAGCGGCGGCCCGCGCCCGCGAGGGCGCCGGAGAGGTCTAAGACCGGGGGAGAGGGGAA
>JACCZN010000083.1 GCA_013695915.1 Rubrobacter sp. | reverse complement strand
CGTGACCGTCGAGATCACCCGGAGCTCGCCCGAGGCCACGCTGCGCCGGGTTCGCCTCCGCGCGGGCGGCCTGAGCTTCCAGGTCTCCCGCCACCGGGAGGCGGCGGACGCCCGCACCACGGTGATGCGGGGCGAGGAGGTGCTCGGCGAGCGGACCGTCCACCTCGGCTACTTCGACCTCGGGGTGCTTGTCGGTGAGGAGCTCCGCTACCGGGGCCGGGACACGGCCTACGAGGCCGCCCTGGAGATGGCAAAGGAGGTGCTGGACCTGTGAGCATCGAGGTCTACGAGAGCCCGCAGGAGCTGGCCGAAGCCGCCGCCCGGGACTTTGCCGCAAGGGCGGAGGAAGCGGTCGGCCGCAGGAGCCGCTTCGTCGTGGCGCTCGCCGGGGGCTCCACCCCCGAGGCTACCTACGAGGCGCTGGCCCGGGAGTACGCCGGAAGCTCCTTCTGGAGCAGCACCCACGTCTTCTTCGGCGACGAGCGGCCTGTACCCCCGGACCACGAGGACTCCAACTACCGGATGGCCGAGACCGCGCTGCTCCGTCACGTCTCCCCGGCGAGCGTCCACCGGATGCGCGGCGAGCTACCGCCCGCGCAGGCCGCCCGGGAGTACGAGCAGGACCTCCGGGGCCTCTTCGGCGACGAAGGGGGGCTGCCGGTCTTCGACCTCGTACATCTCGGCCTCGGGGACGACGGTCACACCGCGAGCCTCTTCCCCGGCACCGCGGCGCTGGACACCGGCGACCGCTGGGCCGTGGAGAACCCGGTGGAGAAGCTCGGCGTCACGCGCCTGACGCTGACGGCCCCGGCGATAAACGCCGCCCGGGCCGTCCACTTCCTGGTCGCCGGGGAGGGGAAGGCCGATGCCGTGAAGGAGGTCCTGCAAGGAGACGCCGACCCCCGCGAGTACCCGGCGAAGCTCATCCGCCCGGCGGGTGAGCTAGCCTGGCTGCTGGACCGGGCCGCCGACGGGAGGCTGGACCACCAGGAGAAAAATTAAAAAACTCTCATAAACCGGCCGAAGACCGCGAAAAACGTTTAGCGTCCGGCTCTCCGGGTAGGCCCGCCCCGATGTGAAAGATACTTCCTGGAGGTGGGAAGTGAAGTACGTAGAGAACCGGGCCATAGGCGGCGTACACGCGCTGTCTCTACGGCCCCTGGCGTTTGTCCTAGGAGCTCTGTTCGCCGTGGCGACGTTGCTCTCGATCACCACGGCGGCCGGAGCCCAGACGCAAGAGTCCACCGGAACACTGCCGGTAACCGGCACTCTGGAGGACGGAGGTAACTTCGAGGGCGAGGTCTCCGACCTCAGCTCATCCGTCGGTGAAGACGGCGACCTCGAAGTAAGCGGTGTCCTCGACGGCACGGCTACCGACGCGGAGGGCGCGACCACCGAGATCACCGACCAGGCGTTCACCACTACCGCTGCGCTCGAGCCCGGCGAGGAGTGCGACATCCTGTTCCTCGACCTCGGCCCGCTGTTCTTGGACCTCCTGGGTCTTCAGGTAGACCTCGAGCCGATAGTGCTCGACGTGACCGCCGTCCCCGGACCGGGCAACCTCTTGGGCAACCTGCTGTGCGCCGTCGCCGGTCTCTTGGACAACCCGGGTGAGCCGACCAACGCTATCAGCAACCTGCTGGACCGGATCTTCGGCCTGCTCTAAGCGGTTAGAGATCCAGAAGCAGCGAGGGGGGTGCGTCTGGCGCACCCCCCTCGCTCTGTTGCGTTCCCCCCACGGCTAGAAGAAGCGCTTCAGGAGGCCGATGGCGCCCTGCTTCCACGGGACGCGATGGGAGACGCCTGACTCGGACTCGAACTTCTTGCGGTTCTCTATGTACCACTCGAAGTTCCTCAGGAGGGCCGCCTTGTTGGAGTGCTTCGGCTCGAAGCCCAGTTGCTCCGTGGCCTTCTCTATGGAGACGAAGGAATCTTTGGAGGCCGTCTCGTAGACCCACTTGTAGAGGGGCGAGACGCCGAGGCGGTCGAGTAGGCGGAGGCCCCAGATCGCGGGTTCCGCCGGGAACCCCACGACCTTCTTGCCGTGACCGGCCCGGTCCAGCACCACCTGGTAGTCCTCCTTCATCGTGGAGAACTCCGCGGCACCGATGTTGAAGGTCTCGTCTACCGTCCCCTCCGGCAGGGTCAGGCAGAGGGCTATGGCGTCGCAGAGGTCCTCTACGTCGAGCAGCTGGTAGCGGTTGTTGCCGCTCCCGATCATGGGGAAGTCGTGGCCGTCGAGCGCCCAGTCATAGAGGAGCGCGAAGACCCCGAGACGCTCCGGCCCGACAAAGGACTTGGGGCGGATGATCGGGACCACCAACTCCCGC
The DNA here is from genome assembly GCA_013695915.1 of Rubrobacter sp. Taxonomy (GTDB): domain Bacteria; phylum Actinomycetota; class Rubrobacteria; order Rubrobacterales; family Rubrobacteraceae; genus Rubrobacter_A. Next base: position 29,169 of record JACCZN010000083.1, on the reverse strand, counting down.
GCCCGGTACTCCAGGCAGACCATCTCGGCCTGTATCTTGGCCTGACCGTAGGGACCGACGCCCTCCAGCTTGTCGGTCTCGTAGAGGGGGTGGTGGTCGGGTATCCCGTAGACCGCCGTCGAGGAGATGTGAACGAACCTCTTCACCCCGTGACGCTCCGCCGCGGCCAGCACGTTGCGCGTACCCTCGACGTCCGTGGTGTAGATGTCCTCCGCCGAGTAGAGCGGGAGCGCCGCCGCCGTGTGTACCACATGGTCCACGCCGTCCATTGCCCGGTCCACGGCCGCCGCATCGCGGATATCGCCCTTCACGGCCTCTACCCTGTCGGCCATATCCGGGTAGTCGAACTCCTCGAGGTCCAGAGAGACGAGCTCGTAGCCCCGCGCAGCGAGGTGACGGATCAGGTTTACCCCAAGGAACCCCGCGCCGCCGGTGACCAGGACCTTCTCGCTCGTTTGCCGTTCCATAAAGCCTTCTCTCCGTCTCTACCTCCGGCGCAGACCCGGCATTGTAGCACGCAAGATACATTGCTCGTAAGCTCTTGCTCTCCAGGAGCCGGAGAGGCTACGGTACTCCATCGTCACCGGGGGTTGCGCGCGGTGGGGAGCGTTCGCCCCGGAGAGGGTTTGAGCTTCGACTTCACCACCTGCTTTACCGCGGAGGACTTCAGGTGTAGCCATCTCTGTGCCCGGCAGCAGGTCACCGGTGACAGGCTCAGGAGGCTGGCTCGCACTACGGGCTCGAGGCCCAGCCTCCGGACGCGCCGGATGGTGTGCAGGAGATCGGGCAGCCTCGCCGGGCCACCGTTCCTCAGGGCCGACTCCGTGGACCTGTAAAACTCGATCCAGGCCGCTACGTCCTCCGCGGCGCGCCGGAGGTCCGGCGCCATCTCCGGGCGGCGCGAGGCGAGGAGCCGCAGGTCGCACAGCCAGCTCTCGCAGTTCTTCCTGAACGTCCGCCTTATCCTGGCCTGGTGCTCGACGAACTGCTCCAGCTCCTTCCCGAGATGACCTTCGCGGGGGCTCCAGACGTTCGTATCGTGCCGGCGGTGTCTTATGAGGCGCCGGTCTAGGAAGGAGACCTCGCCGAGGAGCGCGGCGCGGAACGGTATAGTAGTGTCCTCGCAGACCACGTCCTCCGGCAGGGGACCGAAGACGTCGAACACGGCCCGGTCCCAGGAGTGACCGCCCCCGAGGCCCCGCATGGTGCCGGACCTGGCCTTCTCCCTCCACGACTCCCTGGCGGGCAGCGTGAGCTTGTTTCCGGCGAGATCGGCTCCGACCCCCATGTAGGCTCCGTCTTCGTCGATGATCGTACAGTCGGAGTACACGGAGAGAGCCCGGCCTTTCGACCAGACCTCGACGAGATCTGTGGTGCGCGTGGGCAGCGAGATGTCGTCCCCGGCGGCGGCCACGATGAACTCGCCGTCCGCGAGCTCCATGAGACGGTTTACGTGCCCCCCGATGCCGAGGTTGTGTTCGTTGCGGTTCAGGAGGACCCGGTGGGGACCATCGTAACCGGCGACCTCTTCTTTGATGGCCTCGAACGTACCGTCGGACGAGCAGTCGTCGGAGAGGAGGATCTGCAGCGGCGAGTAGGTCTGGGAGAGGGCTCCTCTGACGGCCTCGCGGATAAAGCGCTCCTGGTTGTATGCAAAGAGCGCGAACGTGACCAGCGGCTCGCTCACGTCAGGGCCTCCTTCTGCCTGAGTACCAGGCGTAGTATCGCTTTGCGTTCGCTCTGCCGGAGCGAGAGGGCGGCGAAGCAGACCGCCGCGCCTACCCACAGGAGAGCCGGGATCCAGGCCACCCGGACATCCGACCACGTGTGCCAGGAGGCCCCGAGCACCAGGGCCAGACCGATGCCCCAGTTGGCCGCGAGCCTTCCGCTGAAGAAGAAATCGTGCCGGTCGGCGACGTAGTAGATCACGTAGGCCAGGTTGACGGCGTACATTAGCAGGATCCCGACGCCGATGCCCTGCAACTCCTGGAAGTAGGCGATAGCCGCGTAGCAGAAAGAGAGCAACCCTATCTGGGAGAGGGTCTCCTTCCAGAAGAAGACCTTCATGTTCGCGTAAGCCAGGATGGTCAGGCCGAAGATCCAACCCGTAACCTTCAGGTAATCTCCTATCAGCATCCACCGGACGATCTCCAGGGCCGGCATGAAATCCGAGGAGTAGAGGACCTGCACCACCAGCGGCTTCAGCACCACCACGGTCGTTATCAGGGGGACCATGAGCATGGTCGAGAGGCGGAGGACCTGCTCTATCAGGAGCGCCCGGCCACCGGGGTCGTTCTCCCCGCTTAGGGCCGGCAGGTAGTAGGTGGTGAACGTGGTGAGCACCAGCGTTATGTAGTACTGGCTGAGGGTCCACGCGACGTCGAACATGCCGGCGGCCGCCAGCCCGCCGTGGCGGACGGTTATGGCGCGGATGGCGAGCAGGGCCCCGGTCGTGGCCGTCATGGTAACGAGGGTGGTCCCGGCGATGGAAAAGAAGTGGCCGGCCCCCCGGCGGTCGAACCCGCTGCGGACGGCGGTGGCCAGCGGGCGGAGCCAGCCGGCGCGGTGGGTCATGTAGACTGCCAGCGCGAGGCTCGCGGCGAGACCGATGCTGGTCATGAAGATGAACGCGACGACGTACCCGGCGGAGACAAGCAGCGCGACGGGGTACGCGAGCGCGGCCAGCACCAGGGAGTAGAAGACCTTGACCAGCGCCAGCCGTCCGATAGCCTGGAAGCCGTTGAGCAGGCCGATAAAGTAGACCTGGGCCACGGCCAGGCTCACCGGCAGGGTCAGCCAGCGGACCAGGGAGACGGTGTGGGCGCTGGAGTCGTCGAAGAGCAGCGGGGCGAGCAGCGGGGCCGCACCAAGCAGGAACACCGCGACCGCCGCCGTGCCGAGCACGAAGATCCAGAACGTCGTCCCCAGGTAGGCGAGGCGCTCCTCCCCCTCGCGGCTCGCCAGCCCCTGCACCAGGGCCGGCTGGCCGCCTACTGGCCCGATCACCACGGCGGTCTGCTGGATCTGGCGCAGCACGGAGAGCAGCCCGATACCGGCGGGACCGACGACGACGGCCAGGACCTTGGTCGCCAGCGCGCCGAGGATGAGTACGGCCAGGGAGCCTGCTCCGGTCTTTACTACCGCGGATAAGAGGTTACGCACGGGGGTGTCTTATCTCCCCGGCCCGGGACAGTAGCCTCCGGCCGATCCTTCTGATAGAGGGGTTGCTCGCCGGTAGGGAGACGAGCTTCGAGAGAGCGTTCTCCAGGCCAGCCGAGAGCTTGAAACGAGCCCTTCCGGCAGCGCGGCGGGTGACGGGCAGCTCTCTGTCCGAGAGCTCATAGCCGAGGGCCCGGAGGTCCCTGTCGCCCTCGAAGGCCGCGACGACCGCAGCCTGCTGGTACGGGCTCAACTGGCCTCTCCACTTGTGGACCCGGCTGGGGTCTGGGTTGCTATCGTACATCTCGCGGGTGTACCAGATCCCGTCCAGGAGCTCTTCGACGTCGTGGCTCTTCTCGCCGTGCCGGACCATCTCCTCCGACCACGTCATATCCAGGAAACGGCAGATCCTCTCCGTCTCGCGCTCGGGACGCCTCACCAACCGCTCATAGGATACGATAAGCACCCGGTCGTTCCGCTCCGCCGCCCGGAAGCCGGCGTCGTTGCAGGTCTTGATGGTGCCGATGGCAGCGCCCACGCTCCGCGTGAAGCTGACGGGGACGCTGCCTTTCGCCCTGGCCCGGGCTCCCACGCGGAGCATGGAGGATACTATCGCCCGGGGGTCCCTCACGCAGAAGACGAACCTGGCCCTGGGGAAGATCTCGAGCAAGTCCTCGAAGACCAGCACGTTCCACGGGGTCTTCTCGCTTACGACCTCGCAGCCCCGTCTTCCGGCGTAGGGTAGCAGCAGACCCTCGATGAGCCGGCCTACCTCCCGGTCTACTTCCTCTTTGGAGCAGAAGACGCTGATCCGCCCGGAGCCCACAGACTGCAGGAGGCCGTTCCTGAGCCGCACTATGTCCGGCACGCGGTCGAACTCCGGCCCGCCGCAGATACCGGGGTGGGCGTCCAGCATGAGCTGTACCATCGTCGTGCCGGAACGGGGGCTGCCGCCGATGAATATCAGCCTTTCGCCTCCCGTCCGCCCGTCGGTCATCGCTCGCACTCCTCCTCGATAGACTCCGCTACCTCGCCGCTGCCGCGCTGCCGACGACGATGCCCGCCACGAGCTCCGCAGCTTCCGGCTCCAGGTGCGGTCCCATCGGGAGGCTCAAGACATCTCCGGCCAGCGCTTCGGCTACCGGGAAGTCTTCGGGGAGCCATCCCTCACCGGCGTAAGCCTCAGAGAGGTGGGGAGGTACGGGATAGTGGACCAGCGTGCCTATCCCCATGTCCGCCAGGTGCCGCTGCAAGGCCTCCCGCTCCGGAAGCCGCACCACGAACAGGTGCCACACCGGCTCAGCCCACCCGGGAACGGAAGGCAGGGTGAGGTCCGACTCTTCCCCGAGCGCCTCCAGGTACCGCGCGGCCACGGTCTGTCGCCGGGCGTTCCACTCGTCGAGCTTCGCCAGCTTTACCCGCAGGAGGGCCGCCTGCAGCTCGTCCAGGCGCGAGTTGAAGCCCTTGACCTCGTTGTGGTACTTGACCCTCGAGCCGTAGTTGCGCAGCACGCGCACCCGGTCGGCCAGCTCCGCGTCGTCCGTCACCACCGCGCCACCGTCGCCGAAGGCCCCCAGGTTCTTTCCAGGGTAGAAGCTGAACCCGGCCGCGTCTCCCAGAGAGCCCGCCCGCCGGCCCTTGTAGCGGGCTCCGTGGGCCTGGGCGGCGTCCTCTATGACCTTCAGGCCGTGCCGGCCGGCTACCTCGTTGATGGCGTCCATCTCCGCCGGTTGCCCGTAGAGGTGGACGGCTATCACGGCGCGGGTACGGGGTGTGATAGCCGCCTCGATCAGCTCCGGGTCGAGGTTGTATGTGCCCTCGTCGGGCTCCACCGGCACCGGCGTCGCCCCCGCGTAGGAGACGGCGAGCCAGGTGGCGATGTAGGTGTTGGAGGGCACGATGACCTCATCTCCTTCGCCGATGCCGCAGGCGCGGAGGATGAGGTGCAGGGCATCCAGGCCGTTCGCCACCCCCACGCAGTGCTCCGCCTCGCAGTAGGCGGCGAACTCCTCCTCGAAGGCCTCCACCTCGCGCCCGAGGACGTACCATCCGGAGCCCATGACGCGCCGGTAAGCGGCGTCCAGCTCCTCCTCGAGCTCCAGGTAGGGAGCCCTCAAATCGAGGAACGGGACCTTCACGCCCCGCGTCTCGCGGCCTGCAGGAACTCGTCGTAGTCCCGGTAGTAGTCGGACTCGTCGTAGAGAGTGGAGGCCAGCACCAGGCAGACGGAGCCCGAGGAGAAGTTGTCCATCTCGCGCCAGACCATGTTGCCGACGTACAGGCCGTAGTAGGAGCGGTTCAGGTGCAGCCGCTCCTGCCGGTACCCGTCGTCGAGGATGATGTCGAAGCTGCCGGAGATGGCTATGATGAGTTGCTCGAGCTCCTTGTGGGCGTGCCCGCCGCGCTCCGCGCCGCCGGGTATGTCGTAGAGGTAGTAGGCGCGTTCTATGCCGAACGGGATGTGCTCGCCGCTCTCCACAAAGGTCAGGTTGCCCCGCGGGTCGTTGATCCTCGGCAGGTCGATCATCCTGCACCGCTCGATGTGCTTCAGGGAGTCCGAGCTCGGACTCCAAACTCCAGTGTTCATGAGACGAACCTCCCGCTTCTCTGTAGATAGGCTGCCATAGAGCGCCCTGCCTCCGTTGCCGGTGTCGAGATCACAGCACCGCACCTCCTGTATGTTTTTGTAATGGTTTATTAGTACTACTGCTACAATGCTCCAGGTCCACGGACTGTAGGTCCGGGCTCAGGAAGTCGGGGCGCAGCGAGGCGAGGTAGGCCTCCGTGCGCTCGCCGCCCGTGACCGCCCAGACCGGGCACCCGAGCGCGCGGGCCGCCTCGACGTCGAGCTCGGTGTCCCCGATCCAGAGGCACTCTTCGGGACGCAGGCCGGGAACCAGGTGCTCTACCTCGCGTGCCTTGCCGGCGCCCCCGAGCCGGTGCTCGCACACCGCTATGTGGTCCAGGAGGGGGGTCAGGCCCAGACGGGCCAGTTGCTCGTGGAGGCGGTCCGGGTAGCGTCGTATGGTCGCGAGTACCAACCGCAGACCCGCGGCGCGCCACTCCGTCAGCCGCCGGACCGCGTTCGGCTGCAGGCGGTCCAGGGTCAGGAGGTCCGGGTGCTCTATACGCTCCAGCCACTCGGACAGGAAGCTCTCGTAGACCTCTCCGGCTCCGCTCACCGCCAGTTGTTGGCGGCGGTCCACGCGCTCCCGCCGCATCCGCCGGTAGCTCTCGAAGCCGACCGGGGTGTAGCCGCGCTCCTCCAGGATACTCCGGTAGCAGGCGTAGAGGCGGGAGCTGCCGTCCAGTACCGTGCCGTCCAGGTCCAGGACGATGGTCCGGAGGTCGTTGTCTTCCGGGTAGCTCACGGCACCCTCTGCTCCAGCTCCCGTTCGAGCTCCTCGGCGGTCGTCAGGACGGGTGCGATGTCCATTCCCCTCAGCCACACCAGGCCGTCCGGCAGCGGGTTTACTTTGCGCTTCAGGTCCGGGAGCCTGCCTTCCAGGGCGAGGTCGCAGTAGACCTCGGGCATGTTCAGCCCCGCTCGGGTAAAGAAGTAGTGGGTGGTGAAGAAACGGCCGATGTTGATCTCCGTGGGGTTGGGGTAACCCTCCAGGTCGTAGGCCATGTCCACGCCGAAGATGCCGTGCGGCTCGGCGTCTACGGCCAGGATGGCTTCCTGGGCCACCCGGTCTACGAGGGGGTCGGAGCAGGTCTCGCCGATGCCCGTGATACCGGTGACCCCGGAGAGCGTCCGGCTGCCGAACTTCCAGCTCCTGCGACGCCGCGTCTGACCCACCACCAGCCGTCCCTCGTGCCAGATGGAGAGCCAGGTGACCGTGCCGGCCGTCAGGCACTCCGCCGCCGTGAACTCCCCCCAGCCCTCGAAACGGTCGACCCAGAGCCGGGCGAAGTCGAAGTCGTCCGCCGGGAGCGCCCCGCTCCCTCCGCCGCCTTCGGTCGCCCGGAGCCAGACCTTCGGCCCGAGCTTCTCGAACGCCAGCGCGAGGTCTTCGGGAGAGTGGAGGAGGATGGTCTCGGGCACCCTGACCCCCGCCTTGCGCCAGATCTCGTAGGAGCGGTACTTGTCTACGCAGTTCTCCACGGTCTCCGGCGCGGGCAGAAAGAGCTTTACGCCGAGGTCCTCTACCTGGTCCCGGATACGGGAGACCGCCAGCACCTCGAAGTCGTTCTGCAGGTGCAGGAGGTCCGGCCGGGTCTCCTCCAGGAGCCGGAGGAGCGCCCGCGGGTACTCCGGGTCGGTCGCGTACGGGACCACGTGCCCCTGGTCCGTATCGGCCAGCAACAGGTCCGAGGGGACGGAGGAGGTGCCGATCAGGTAGTCGCCCCGCCGGGAGTCCCGCAAGGAACGGATGAAGTTGTTGGAGGGGGCGCCTCCGGCACCGCCTATCTGGACCCTAGCCATTCCGGACCACCGACCTCTGAGCTTCTATCTCGCTGCGGGGCTTGCGCGGCAGGGCTCGGAGAGCGCCGGGGAGACCCCGGCGGCTCGACCTATCCTCCTCGACAGCGCCGCGATCCGTACCGCCGTGTCCTGTCGGGTTCTCCGATACTCTGTAACCCACGCCTCAGCCTCTCCTCGGTCCCGGTGTACTCGACTCCGAGGGTAATGCTAGGCTCGGGTGAGGCCCGGCACATCCGCCACCTGGCACATTTAGGCATCGGTCGGATGGCTGCTTTCACGGCCCTGCGGCTCATGGTCCTACGGTTCACCACTCCGAAGCGTCTCTACCGGGACTCCCGCCCCGGGGCTCCCGCCAGAGACGCGAAGAATTCGGGCACTGCATGAGTTCTCGACTCCTCACCGAGCCCCGAGAGCGCGTAGGGATGCTGTCCTCCTGCGGATCAAGTAGTCACCTGGCCTACTCGAAATATGCCAGATGGCTGATGTAACGGACCTGTCCCATTTTTAGTATGCGCTTCAGAGTCGTTACGAGAAGGCAGTCCTACGAGAAGGCAGGTCAATGAGCCCGGAGAAGCAGTTAGCGGAGCGGCTACCATCTGTAGTTGCGGATAGGTTACGCTCGCAGGCTGCGGACCTTCCCACGACGGTCATTCAGCCTACCCACGGGTGGGCGCCCGTCAACCTCAGAGACCTCGCACAGTTCCGCGAGGTGCTCTACTTCCTCGTGTGGAGCGAGTTGAAGGTCCGCTACAAGCAGACCGTGCTCGGTGCGGCGTGGGCGATAATCCACCCGGTCGCCATCATGCTCGTGTTTACCATCTTCTTCGGCCTCGTGGTCCGGGTGCCGACGGGCGATATACCCTATCCCGTCTTCGTCTTCAGCGGCATAGTGGTGTGGACCTACTTCTCGGGAGCCCTCAACCAGTCCAGCAACAGCCTGGTGCAGTACGAGAGGTTGATCACCAAGGTGTACTTCCCGAGGCTGCTCATCCCGGTAGCCTCCATAATAGCGGGCCTGGTGGACTTCGCCATCGCCTTCATGGTACTTATCGGGATGACTATCTTCTTCGGCTTCATGCCCACAGCCGCCGTCTTCGCGCTGCCCTTACTAATGCTGCTGGCCGCAACTATAGCTCTGGCGGTCTCGCTCTGGCTCTCGGCGTTGAACGTGCAGTACAGGGACGTGAAGCTCCTGATACCCGTACTGGTGCAGGTGTGGTTCTTCGCCACGCCCATCATATACCCCAGCAGCCTCGTACCCGACCGCTGGCACACGCTCTACGAACTCGTCAACCCGATGGTCGGCGTGGTGAACGGCTTCCGCTGGGCTCTACTGGGCGCGGGAGAGCCTCCGGGCATGATCCTGGTGGTCTCCGCGCTCATGGCCCTGGTTCTACTGGTGAGCGGCCTGTACTACTTCCGCCGGATGGAGAGGATCTTTGCCGATGTGGTTTGATGGGTGGGGTGCGAGATGAGTGATATAGCGGTCCGGGTAGAGGACGTGAGCAAGCTCTACCAGATAGGTAAGCGCGCCCGCCACGACACGCTGCGCGACCTGATCTCCGAGAAGATGTCCGACCCGTTCCAGCGTCGCGGCTCTTCTGGCGCCGAGGAGTCGCTGTGGGCCTTGCGGGACGTCTCCGTAGAGGTAGAGCACGGCGAGGTCCTCGGTCTCATCGGCTCCAACGGGGCGGGCAAGAGCACCCTACTCAAGATCCTCTCGCGCATCACCGAGCCCACCAGCGGCCGTGTCGAGATCCGGGGTCGGCTCGGTTCGCTGCTGGAGGTCGGTACCGGCTTCGACCCGGAGCTAACCGGGCGCGAGAACGTGTACCTCAACGGCGCGATCCTGGGCATGAAGCGCAGCGAGATCCGGCGCCGCTTCGACGAGATCGTGGAGTTCTCCGAGGTGGAGCGGTTCATCGACACACCCGTGAAACGCTACTCCAGCGGCATGCACATGCGCCTCGCCTTCGCGGTCGCCGCCCACCTGGAGCCCGACATCCTCGTCGTGGACGAGGTGCTCGCGGTGGGCGACGCCAGCTTCCAGCGCAAGTGCCTGGGCAAGATGGGCAACGTGGCTCAGACCGGCCGGACGGTGCTCTTCGTCAGCCACAACATGCTGGCAATGGAGGACCTCTGCGACCGGGTAGTCTGGCTCCGGGACGGATGCGTCGCCGAAGAGGGGCCCTCCGGCACGGTAGTCTCGAACTACCTGCAAGGCTCTTTCTCAGCCGATACCGAGCAGGTCTGGGAAGACCCGGCTACGGCGCCCGGCACCGACGACGTGCGCCTCCGAAGAGCCTGCGTTCGCCCCGAGGACGGTACACTGCAGAGCCCGATCACCGTCCGCACGCCCTTCGTAATGGAGTTCGAGTACTGGATCCTGCGCCCGGACGTGCATCTCTCGCCGAGCATCGCACTCTACAACGAGCAGGGGATCGTCGTATTTACCAGTGGACCTGCGTTCGATCCCGAGGGTAGCGAGCGCAGCCACCCTGCGGGCCTGTATCGCCACACCTGCCGGGTCCCGGGGGACCTCTTGAACGACGGGATGTACCAGGCGGCTTTATACATCGGTAGTAACGGGAGGACCGTCCTGCAGCAGGACAACATCCTGGTCTTCGACGTACGAGACGCCATCGAGATGCGCCACGGCTGGCATGGTAAATGGAACGGCGTCGTCCGTCCGATGCTGGATTGGAGCACGGAGTTTGTAGAAGCCGAGCCCTCTCCCGCCTCACGGCCGGAGAGCCGTCGGCATTGGGAGGTTCCGCAATGATAGGTCGAATAAAAGTGGTGGACGTAGAGCTTGACGCTCCGCCCATTCCCCTCGAAAGCCTGGAGGGCTACGGCGGACTAAGGGCGCTGGTACGCCTCCACGGCACGCCTATCGGCTTCGTGGAGTTGCCACTGTCCGATGCCGGCTTTACGGCAGAAGACTTGAGGAGGATCATACTCCGCCGGCTTGCCGAGCCGATAGTACGGGACCATCTGAGGGACATGGTCGAATCTCCTCTTCCTCCAGACGGGGTCGGTGTCGAGGAACTGCCGTATGTATCGCATCCGGTCTCTGGCGGAGAGTCACCTCTCATCACCGCTGCCGTTTGTACCCGCGATCGTCCGGAAGATCTGAAGCTGTGCCTCGACTCGCTGGTACGATTGGATTATCCTCGCCTGGAGATTCTGGTAGTCGACAACGCTCCCAAGAGCGACGCTACGCAACGCCTGATAGGCGACTTCTATCCTCGGGTGCGCTACGTCTGCGAACCTCGGCCGGGGCTCGATTGGGCGCGCAACAGGGCTATAGTCGAGGCGCGCGGCGAGATCATTGCCTACACCGACGATGACGTGATCGTAGATCCGGGATGGGCCACAGCCCTCGCCGAAGCGTTCAGAGACCCCGAAGTCATGGCGGTCACCGGGCTGGTCGTGCCTTACGAGCTCGAGACCGAGGCCCAGGTGCTCTTTGAGCGGTACGGGGGCTTCGGTCGCGGTTACAAACGCAAGTACTGGCGGATAGACCTCGAAGGCTGCGAGCGAGCTCTGGAGTATCTCGGCACGGGACGACACGGCACCGGGGCCAACATGGCCTACCGTTGCGACCTCTTCCAGCGCATCGGCGCCTTTGATCCTGCGCTGGACGTGGGTACCGTAACTAACGGTGGCGGAGACTTGGAGATGCTCTTCCGCGTTCTGAAGGAAGGTTACCTGCTAGCATACGAGCCGGCCGCTTTGGTACGCCACCGTCACCGCCGCGAGTATGCTCAACTACGCACGCAGCTCACCAACAACGGCATCGGCTTCTACTCGTATCTCGTCCGTACCGCCATGAAGTATCCTGACATACGCGGTGGCATTCTGAGGTTCGGGATGTGGTGGATCTGGTGGTGGAACCTGCGCCGTCTCGTAAAGTCCTTTATTCGCCCGTCGCTCTTTCCGCACGACTTGATCTGGGCCGAGCTCCGGGGCTCCTTTGTAGGTCTTGGACGCTACTCGAAAGCTCGGCGCCGGGCAGCTCAGATCTCCTCTTACGGTGACGGCGCGCCGACTCTGCCATCAAAACTGGCCCCGTCGAAAAAAACCGCAACGGAGAACGGAACGAGCGTGGGTGTGCGAATGGTCGATCTTTGCCAACCGCTACGGGTGCTGGACGTTGCCGCCAATGCCGCCGTACGTATCTTTGTAACCTTCGATGGCCGGCCTATAGGAAGCGTAACCATCACTAACCGTCACCAGCCGGTAAGCGCGGCGCGGCTGCGAGAGGCTATCGTTGACGATCTCGGCCTCCGGCTGCTGGGACAGGATCCCAAGCTCAGCACCGACGCCCTACAAGAGAGCGCCAGGGTCGCGCTGCATCGGCGCTACTTGGCGGAGACTGACGGCGCGGACGGAAGATCAGCGAGGCTGGATGACGAAATTCCGGTCTCGGTCATCGTAGCGACCTACGATCGCCCGGACGACCTCCGCTACTGCCTCCGCCACCTGAGCGCGCAGGAGTCTGCGAGGCCGGTCGAGGTCGTGGTCGTCGACAACCATCCCGCCTCTGGCCTGACCCCTCCCGTGATCGCTGAGTTTCCGGGTGTGGTGCTGGTGACCGAGACACGCAAGGGACTCTCCTACGCGCGGAACAAAGGCTTCACTACGAGCCGCGGCGAGATAGTCGTCGCCACGGACGATGATGTATTGGCGCCTCCCGACTGGTTGGAGAGACTCGTTGCGCCCTTTGCTCGCTCCGATGTGATGGTCGTTACCGGCAACACCTTCCCGGCGGATCTGGAGACCGCCGCGCAGCAACGCTTCGAGAGGTACGGTGGACTGGGACGCGGCTTCGTTCCCAGGGAGGCAGACATCGCGTGGTTTAAGTCTTTCCGACGTCGGGCGGTGCCAACCTGGGACCTCGGCGCGACAGCAAACGCCGCTTTCCGGGCCAGCGCCTTTGCTGAACCCGAGATCGGGTTGATGGACGAGGTTCTCGGGGCGGGCACCCCCACCGGCTGCAGCGAGGATACGGACTTCTTCTACAAGGTGCTCAGAGCAGGCTACACGATACAGTACGAACCCTCGGCCTGCGTGTGGCACAAGCACCGCCGGGACGAACGCGCCCTGCGCAGCCAACTCTACAACTACAGCAAGGGCCACGTGGCCTACCACCTGATGACGCTGTTACGCGACCGCGATCCGCGCGCGGTATGGGAGCTAACGTTCCGGCTGCCGCGGTGGCACCTGAAGCGGATCATCTCATATGCTAAAAGACGGTTGCTCGGTAGGAGCCACTACCCTCTGAAGTTGACCTTGCTAGAGATTGGAGGAAACCTGGCCGGTCCCTTTTGTCTGTGGCGGTCTTACCGACGTGTGAAGCGTGATGGCCGCAGCGATCCTTACGTCCGCTCCCCTCGACAAGACGACTCACAAGACAAACCACTCAGCACTTACGCGAGGTAATAAGATTATGCTCTACACCTGGAAGGTCAAGATACTGAAGACACGGCGCGGCGGCCTGCTGTGGCGTTACTGGCGGACCTGGCGTGGCGACGATGTCGGCGAATACAAGCGTCTGCCAGAGTACATACGCGAATACGTCCCCGGACGGAGCTTTGCCGACATCGGCTGCATGTGGGGTGTCAACGGCGATTACGCTTTCACAGCCGAGCAAGCCGGTGCGACTACCGTCAAGGGAGTTGATGTCTTTGGTCCTACGCCGGAGTTCGAGGCTAAGAAGAGAGAGCGTAACTCATCGGTCGAGTTCATACTCGGTGACGCCGGCCAGCCCGAGACTATCGCCAGGGTGGGCTTGGTCGACGTAGTCTTTTGTGCTGGCGTTCTGTACCATCATCCCAGTCCCTTTGATTTGCTAGTGGCTTTGCGAAGGATGTGTCGCCGGACCCTCATCCTACGCACCTCGACGGTGCCCGAGATAAAAGGGCTGCCTAATGCTGCGGTATATTTCCCAATGCTCGACGCGGAAGACCGGCAACTGTGGAACCTATCTAACTTGGGCGTGCTCCGGCAAGTTGGCATCACCGATGGCTTCGAGCCGGAGCAGGGCTACGGCAACTGGTTCTGGGGTCTCACTCCCAGCTGTTTAGCTTCGCTTCTGGAAACGGCAGGGTTCCGTATAGATCGTAGGGCTTCGGAACCCTTCGCCCAGACCTTCATCTGCAGCCCGGTAGACGTTCCGTTTGAGCATAGCTTGCCTGGGGAGGCCGAGGCCCGCGGTATGGGGCGGGAGATCTCCGCCGCGGACATCGCTCGCCCATGCTAGTAGGAGAGAAGATTCTGCCAAACAGGGTTGAGGATAGATCTGCCGGGGTGGCATGACCGCCTAGTAGTATATGCATCTGACAAAGGGGCTCGGTTGTCAACGGCGCAACGCGAAACAGGCTCGTCCTCGATCGACGGATCGTGTATTCTACCCTCCGTCTCCGTCGTCATGCCCGTCTACAATGGGGAGCGGTACCTGGCCGGGGCGATAGAGAGCGTGCTGCAACAGACCCACGGGGACTTCGAGTTCATCGTCGTAAACGACGGCTCGACGGACCGCACACAGGAGATCATAGACCGGTACGCCGCGCGCGACGGGCGCATGAAGGTAATATCCCAGACGAACGCGGGCCAGGCGGAGAGCCTCAACCGCGCGCTCGCCACGGCGAACAACGAGTGGGTGGCCATCCTCGACGCCGACGATATATGTATGCCCCACCGTCTGGAGACCCAGCTCGGGGCACTGCGGCGGGAGCCTCTGATCCGGGTGCTCGGCTCTCACGCCGTGCAGATAGACCAGTGGGGCGCAGAGCAGGGGACGAGGGCCGTCGGGCCAGGTTCCGTACCGGAGTTCAGGAGGCTGGCCGAGCAGGGGGGACAGGTGGTCCTGGTCCACCCTTCGGTGATGATGCACCGCCCGACGATCCTGGCGCTCGGGGGGTACGATGCCAGCTTCGGCGCCGCCGCGGACATCGAGCTGTGGAGCCGGGCGTCGGACGAGCACGTGGTCGTTAGCCTGCCGGAGACCCTGATCTACTACAGGACCCACCCGGCGAACATGTCCATGACGCGCTTCTTCGAGCAACGGCTTATGATGCGGTGGACCCTGTCCCGCCAGCAGGCCCGCCGCCGGGGGCTCCCGCAGCCTACCCTGGAGGAGTATCAGAGGCCGCACAGCGGCTGGTCAAAGCTCCAGAGCCTGGACCACAAACGCAAGGACCGGGGAGAGTGCCTGATAGCGCGCAGCGCGCTGGCGTGGAGAGAGGGATGCCGTCTGCGAGCCCTGCTGCTCCGTGGGGCGGCACTGGCCCTCCTGCCGGCGCTCGTAACGACCAGGGTGGCAGGTCGGCGGGCTCGCAAGAAGAAACCCTGAGGCTCTCGGGGAGCCCCGTCCGCCCCACAGCAGGGTGCGTAAGGCTTGAGCCTTACGCACCGGATATCAGAAGGGCTTGCTCAGCATCAGGGGGCCGTGCTTACCGCTCCGGGCTCCGGTGACGAGCACCTCGCCCCGCAGCCACTCTCCCGGCGGCACCTCGTAGCCGGGGCCGATGATGCAATCCTCGAGGTGTGCTCCCTCCCCGACAGAGGAGCCGGTGAGCAGGACGCTCCGCCGGACGGTGCTGTCGGGCTCGACCCGGCAGCTTTGCCCCACCGCTACGCAACCGGTCAACACGGCCCCGGGTTCGACGGTAGCGCCCCGCCCGATCACGGTCTGCTCCCCCAGGATGGCCGTCGGGTGTATTCGGGCCTCCCGGTCTACCCAGAGGCTCTCGTCCCACCGTTCGCCGGGGACCCTGGTCCAGACCCTTCCGGAGAGGACGTCCCGCTGGGCCTCCCGGTAGGCCTGCAGGGTGCCGACGTCCGACCAGTAGAAGCTGCCCCTGTAGCCGACGAACCTCTCGCCGGCCGCCAGAAGCTGGGGGAATACGTCCTTTGCGAAGTCGAAGAAGGTCTCCTCGGGGATGTACTCCAGCGCCTCGGGCTCCAGGACGTAGATGCCGGTGTTGGCGAGGTTGCTCATGGCCTCGCCGGGCTCCGGCTTCTCCTGGAAGGCCCGTATGTTGCCGTCCGGGTCGAGCGCGACCACCCCGAACTGCCGGGTATCCGCGACGGGCATGAGCGCCAGCGTCGCGAGGGCTCCCTGCGCTCTATGGAAGGCGACGAGCTCGCGCAGGTCCACGTCGGTGAGGGCGTCCCCCATGATCACGACGAAGGTCTCGTCGAAGTGCTCGGAGAGTTGGCGGACCCCTCCCGCCGTCCCCAGGAGCTCCTCCTCGCGGGTGACCTTGACCTTCATCCCGTTGATCCGGGTCTCCCAACCGTAGCGCTCCAGTATCACCTCCGCCAGGTGGTAGGCGTTGACGTGTACCTCGCTGGCCCCGTGCCGCTCCAGAAGCTCGAAGATGTGGCCTATCATGGGCTTGCCGGCGACCGGGAGCATGGGCTTCGGAAGCTCGCTCGTAAGAGGGGCGAGCCGCGTGCCCTTGCCCGCTGCCAGGACCATTGCCTTCATAGCGTCCCCTCTCTACTCTGGGCCGGTGGCCTGCCTGCCAGGAGCTTGCCCGCCTCCGGCGAGCCCTGCTGGCGCGGGACCCTACCCGCGAAGAACGTCTCCGGGTCTATCGGGAAGACCACCCGGGCCTCGCCGTCGAGGTGGTGCTCCTCCGCCAGGCTCAGGCCCCCCGGGATGCTCGCGGCCCGGACCGTTACCCGGTGGCGGGCCTCACCCTCGCAGACCTCTATCACTACCCTGACCATTAGTCCTCTCCTCTCTCCTGGACCTCCCCGGCGGCCGCTCTCCCGAGCGCACCCCCGGCAAGCAGAGCCGCCTCTATCTGACGTTGCAAGTCCTCTATCCGGCACGGCCAGGGTACGAGGTAGTCCGCCGTTGTCCGTGCACCTTCCGGAGACGCACCGAGCTGGAGGCTCGGGATGCTCGTCGTAGACAGCACGTTCCGCAGCAGCGCCAGCGCCCGTTCGTGGTAAACGACGGCCATCCCCGGTGTGAGGATCGCCAATTGCACCCCCTCGAACACCCCGGAGATGTCCGCCGAGTCCTCCAGGGAGGACCGGGGCACGGACCTTACGTCGTAGTTGGCCGTCTGGAGCAGCAGCGTCAGCGCCTGGCTCATGACCGGGTCCCCGTTGACAACGATAACGGTCGGGTCTCCAGGATACCGTTCCACGGTCACCTCAGATCCAAGGGTTCTCACGGGGGCCTGCTGTCTGTCGCTTTACCATGCGCCAATGATGAGCCGGGGCCGGGCAAGCTGCATCAGCCGGATGGCACATCTTTGTCCGGCCAGGTGGCCCTTATAAGTGCTGGCGGGCGGCTACTGGAGCGCGGGGGGAGTGATGATCCTGAACTCGAAGGCCCGGACCACCGCCTGGGTCCGGTCCGAGACCCCGAGCTTGGCGAATATGTGCTCCACGTGGTTCTTGACCGTGCCCACGCTGATAAAGAGCGTCTGGGCGATCTTGCGGTTGGTGTGGCCGAGCGCGAGGAGCTCGAGCACCTCGCGCTCGCGGGTGCTCAGGGACTCCAGGATCGCCGCGCGCTCGGGGTCCGGCGGCGGGTTCGCGGAGGAGGGCTCCTCCCGCTCGTACACCTCGAACGCCAGGCGCTGTATGAGCTGCGTGGCGAGGTTCCGGTTCAGGGTGGACTCCCCGCTCAGCACCTTGCGTATGGCGGTCGTCAACTGCTCGCGGGGAGCGTCCTTGAGCACGTAGCCCGAAGCTCCCGCCCGGATCGCCTCCAGCATGTAGTCCTGGTTCTCGTGGACGGTCAGTATCAGCACGCTGACCCTGGAGAGGTGCTGCTTTACCTCGCGGGTCGCCGCCAGCCCGTCCATCCGCGGCATCCGCACGTCCATCAGCACCAGGTCCGGGGTGAGCTCGCGGCAGAGCTCCAGAGCCTCGGCCCCGTCCGACGCCTCGCCGACGATCTCGAAGTCCGGCTCCGCGGACAACATGGCCCTCAAGCCAGCCCGCACCAGCTCGTGGTCGTCGACGATTACGAGCCGCGCAGCCCCGGGTTCACTCATTTTTCTACCCTCCCCGGCCCAAGTGTGGCCTTCAGACGGCCTCCCCCCGAGACCGGTAGTATCTCATGCCAGCACGTTAATGTTCTTACGGGCTGATCGGTGAGATGGATCACCGCCTATTCGAAGTTCAAGCCGGCCTGCCTGACGGGTATAGTCCCGCTCTCCGGTAGCGGCACGTACACCGTGATGGACGTACCTTCGTCCTTCTCGCTCTCTATCGCGATCTCGCCGCCGACCAGCGCGACCCGCTCCCGCATGCCGGAGATGCCGACTCGCTCGCCCGGACCCGCGGCGGCCTCTTCGGTGGCCTCGAACCCTCTGCCCCAGTCCCTTACACGGAGCCGGACGGCCTCCCCTTTGTGCTCGAGCTCGACGTGGATGCGGCTCGTCTGCACGTGCTTGCGCACGTTGACCAACGCCTCCTGCACCACCCTGTAGAGCACCGTCTCGACCATGTACGGCATCCGCTCGTCTCTGACGCTCTCCTCGTAGGTGACCTCCCAGCCCTCCTCCCACAGGGCTTCGACCTGCAGGCGGGTCGCGGCGGCCAGCCCGAAGTCGTCGAGCGCCGTCGGCCGCAGGTTGGCTATTACCTTCCGGGACTCCTCGACCGTTTGTCTGACGAGCTCCGTGGCCCTGTCCAGCAGTTCCTGGCTCTGAAGGGAGCCGGAAGGGTGGTAGCTGGTGAAGGCCTGCAGGTGCTGGTAGGAGGCGACCGCCAACTGGGTCATACCGTCGTGTACATCGTAAGCTACCCGGCGCCGCTCCTCTTCCTGGGCCGTTATGAGCTTGCCGACGAGCTCCTGTAGCTGGCTCTCGCGCTCGGCCAACTCTCTGTAGATCCGGGCGTTCTCCAGGGCGCTCGCGGCCTTGCTGGTCAGGCTGACCAGTATCTCCACCATGTTGCTCTGCGTCATGTCTTCCGGCCCGTAGATCTCCAGCACCCCGTGGATGCGCTCGCGCATCCGGAGCGGCAGGTACAGCGTGCTCAGGGACTCGCCGGGATGGTCCGGCTGTTGAAGCTCCAGTAGCTGGTACTCCCCGGTCTCCAGCACCCCGTAGAGGGCGGCCTGGGCCTCCGGCGTGTAGCGGACCCGGTGCCAGAGGACCTCGAACCCGATGGCGCGCCACACGCGCAGTTGACGGTGCTCGTCGGGCACGCTGATGACCGCCGTGGTGAGGTTCGAGATGCGGCGCATGATCTCGAGCAGCCGGGTACCTATCTCCTCGGTCTCCAGGGTGGAGCTGAGGAGCTGGCTCGCCTCGTAGATGGCCAGCAGAGCGTCCATGCTCTGACGGAGCTGCTCCTGGGCCTGCTCTCCCTCCCGGCGTACCTTCGCCTCGCGGACCTCCCGCACCACGGCCGGACCGAGCCGGCTCAGGCTGGACTTGGAGACGTAGTCGTGTACGCCCTCCTTCATGAGCGACACCGCCACCTCCTCACCCACCTGCCCCGAGACCACGATGAGCGGCAGGTCCAGGCCCTTGCGCTTCAGCAACGACAATGCCTCCCGGGGACCGAAGCGCGGCATGTTGTAATCGGTGGTAACGACGTCCCAGTCCTCTTGGTCCAGGGCCGACTCCATGGACTCCGGCGTGTCTACCCGCCTCGAGACCGGTTCGTAGCCGCTGCGCCGCAACTGTCTGAGCAGCAGCAGCGCGTCATCCTCCGAGTCCTCGACGATCAGTATTCGAAGCGTCTTGTCCACGTGGGCCTCCGGCACCATCCTGATTACCTGTAGAGGAAGCATAAGCCGTTGGAGCGCTCTATGGAAGGGTAGCCATCCGGCCCCTCCCGAAAATAGGTCAGGTGGTGGATGTACCGGGCTCCGGCGGCGTATAGCATCCCTTCGAGATCGGACGACGAGAGACCACCGAGCGTCGCGGATGCCGACGGCCAGGAGGCGCTGAGATTCCATGAACACCGAACCTGGAGCTTCGATACCCGGGGAGACCACCGGAGGTGACTACACCTTCTCACCCAAGGACCTGTTCCGGGTCGTGTGGCGGCGGCTCTGGTTGATCCTGCTGGTAACGTTCACGCTCCTGGGGGCGGCCGCGTGGTTCACCTTCAACCAGACGCCCATGTACGAGGCCTCGGCGGAGATACTGGTCGGCCAGGATCCGGAGACCGACCAGTCGGGTATGCTGTCGAGCAACATCCAGGGCCTCCAGGACCTTACCCTGAGCATGGTCGAGGCTGTCGGTAGCCGCCGGGTAGCAGAGGCGGTCATCCGGGACGAGGGTCTGCAGATCGCACCGGAAACGTTGCTAGACAACCTGAGCGTCGAGCCGGTGACGGATACCCAGTTCATAGAGATCAGCTACCGGGACCCGGATCCGGAGCGGGCCCGGCAGGTCGTCAACGCCGTCGGAGCGGCGACTTCGGAGCAGACCTCCGAGGTCGCCCCCGGTAACAGCTTCGTGACCGCCGTGCTCTGGGAGACGGCCGAGGAGCCCGTAGCCCCGGCCAGCCCCGACCCGTTCCGTAACGGTGCTCTGGCGCTGATGCTCGGCCTCATGCTCGGCCTGGGGCTGGCCCTCCTTCTGGAGTACCTGGACGATAGCTGGCGGTCACCGGAGGAGATCGAGGGGGTCTCCGGGGTGCCCAACTTCGGGGTCGTACCGAAGTTCGAGTCCCCGAGAAAGAGCAGGAAGAGAGCCGAGAAGAAAGGGAGCGTCCACCAGAGATGACCGACCTCGATGCCACCAGCCTTGCCCGGGACACGAAGCCCGGACCCGCACGCAAGAGAGAAGAGGCTCCCGGCGACTTCTCGGAGGGCCTCGTGGCGCTCCGGTACCCCGCGAGCGTCGCAGCGGAGGCGTACCGTACCCTGCGCACCAACCTGCTCTACGCCCTAGTAGACGACCCCCCGAAGGTGATCGCTGTAACGAGCCCCGGCCCCAGAGAGGGCAAGAGCATGACCTGCGCCAACCTGGGCGTCGTGTTGGCCCAGGCGGAGAAGCGCACCCTGATCCTCGACTGCGACCTGCGCCGGCCGACGATGCACGGTATCTTCGGGCTGCGCAACTTCCGGGGGCTCGTGGACGTGGTAGCCGGAGGTATGGAGCCGCGGAAGGCGTGGCGGGAGCCGCTGTACGGGCTCAAGGTAATGACCGCGGGGCCGATACCGCCCAACCCGGCGGAGCTCCTGGGGTCGAGACGCTTCGCGGAGTTCCTGTCCGGGGTGCGGGAGGAGTTCGACTACGTGC
Organism: Rubrobacter sp.; assembly: GCA_013695915.1. Classification (GTDB taxonomy): domain Bacteria; phylum Actinomycetota; class Rubrobacteria; order Rubrobacterales; family Rubrobacteraceae; genus Rubrobacter_A. The sequence continues at coordinate 8,340 of JACCZN010000083.1, read as the reverse complement.
TCTTGGATGCCGCGCCCACGGAGTTGGTCTCGGACCCGGTTATCCTCGCTACCCAGGCCGACGGGGTCCTGCTCGTCGTCAACGCGCAGAGCACCCGCAAGGGGTCCGTGCGCAGCAGCATACGGAGTCTGGAGGCCGTGGAGGCGAAGGTGCTCGGGACCGTGATGAACAGCGTCAGGAGTTCCCGGAATGGCTACTACGGTCATGCCGGCTACACCTACGAGTAGGGAGCCGGCGGAGCGCCGGACGCCCCTGTGGTGCGTCCCCGGTTCGGGAGAGGCGGGGGCGTGAGCCGCGCCGCGGAGTTCCCCTCCCGCGAGCCTCTGGTCAGCATCGTCGTCAACAACTACAACTACGAGCGGTTCCTCGGCGACGCGATAGAGAGCGCCCTGGGCCAGACCCACCCCCACACCGAGGTCGTCGTGGTGGACGACGGCTCCACCGACGGCTCGCGAGAGATCATATCCGGCTACGGAGACCGCATAACCCCGGTATTGAAAGAGAACGGCGGACAGGCTTCGGCGTTCAACGCGGGTTTCGCGGCGAGCCGGGGCGAGGTCGTGGTCTTCCTGGACGCCGACGACTACCTGTTCCCGCAAGTGGCCGGGCGGGTAGTCGCGGCCTGGGAGCCGGGCCTCGCCGCCGTGCAGTACCGCCTGGAGCAGGTAGATGCCCTCGGTAGGCCGCTGGGCAGCGCCAGCCCCCCGTACGGGGTCCGTATGGAGAGCGGGGAGGTGTGGAGGATCCTGCTGGAGAGAGGGTCCCGCGTACACCCACCTACCAGCGGCAACGGCTTCTGCCGGACGGCGCTTCAACAGATATTCCCACTGCCAGAGGCCGAGTGGCGGATCTCGGCCGACGGGTGCCTGGTGACGCTGGTCCCCTTCTACGGGCGGGTAGCTTCTATAGAAGAGCCTCTCGGGGCCTACCGGCTCCACGGCGGCAACCTGTGGGCCAGCCTGGATGGGAAAAATGGCCGGGAAACTCTTGCCCAGGTACAGTATGACCTGCGCAAGCAGGAGTTGCTCGCCCGCAGGGCGGCCGCGCTCGGCCACGCCGTGCCCCGGGGCCTGAGCCTGCGGGATCACCGTAGAGTACAGTACCGGATAGCTTCCCTGCGCCTGAACCCCGGGAAGCACCCCATCTCCGCAGACGACCCGCTGGACCTGCTCCACGGCGGGCTAAACGCCGTCTGGCGGTACTCGAGGCTCTCCCGGAGACAGCGGATAGTCTACAGTCTGTGGTTCATCTGTGTCGGGCTGCTGCCCTTGCGGATGGCGAAGCCGGTCATCTCCTGGGGGCTGTCCGCCAGGACCCGTCCCGGGGTCATAGACCGGCTGTGCGGGAGAGCGGCGCGTGGGCAGTAGCCTACAGACCCACAGGTCAGACCTCCTGGGGTTGGTCCTGGCCTGTTTCTTCGCGGTATGCGGGCTCCTGAGCTACGGGCTCCTCCTGGGTCTCTTCCCGGACGCGGGCGGCCCGGCGTGGACGGTCGCCCTGGCAGCCGCCTTTGCCGTGCCGGTCGTCTTCATGGTCCTTAGCCACTGGGTGCTCGGCGTGTACCTGCTGGCCGCCGTCCTGCCGTTCGAGAGCATGCTCACCTTCGGGAGCTACGGCAGCGCCATCAAGGGCATAGGACTGCTGATGTTCTGCGGGCTCGGTTTGAGGCTGCTGCGAGACCAGGAGCTGTTCGACCGGCTGCGGCTCTCCCTGCAACGACCCCTGCTCCTCTGCGCGGGTGCCCTCGCGGGCTGGTCCATGCTCTCCGTGCTGTGGGCCGGGGAGAGGGTGCCGGCCCTGGTCAAGACCGGGACTTTCGTGAGCATGCTGGCGCTGATGGTGGCTATCGGGCTGCTAGAACGGCGGCAACTGGTCGTGATGTGGGCGGTTATAGCAGCGGGTACGCTGCTCTCCGTGCCTTTCGGCTACGTGATGTTCGGTGCTCCCGGGGAGGAGGCCGGCAGGTTCTCCTCGGGGGGTGACCCCAACGACTACGCGAACCTACTCGTGGTCGTGTTCTTCGTCGCCTGCTACGGGTTGCTGCGGCGGTCCAGGGTCGCCGCGTACGCACTGGCCTTCGCCGTGGTCATCGGGGTCCTGATCAGCCAGTCCCGTACGGGGCTTATAGCGCTCGGCGCCACGCCCCTGCTGATCCTCTTCTTGCCCCGGCTGATGACCCGGATAGCCGGACGCACCCTGGTGATGTACAGCCTGGCGATAGCCGTCTTTGCGGGCATGATCTTCCTGACCCCCTCGACCGGCGAGCTGGTCTCGGAGCGGTTCTCGACCATCTCCCAGTACGAGAGCGAGGACACCTGGGCCGGAAGGTGGTCCCTCTGGCAGGGCGCGGGGCGGCTCATCGCCGATAATCCCATCTTGGGCGTCGGGTCCGGGAACTTCCCGTACGAGGCTGCTGCCTACTCGGCGCAGGCCGCGCACCTGGAATCCTTACGAGAGGGCGCGGCGGTCGCCCACAATGTCTTTCTCTCGGTGGCGAGCGAGCTGGGCGCCGTAGGCCTGGCCTTGTTCTTGGGCATCCTCTTCTTCGCGTTCAAGGGAGCTCTGAGGCTCGCACGCTACCGGTCGGCTCTGGGAGTAGGACTCTTTCTCGGCCTCCTGGCGTTCACGATCGCGGGTCAGACGCTTTCGTGGGAGTACGAGAAGGTAGGCTACTTCCTCTACGGCTCCGTCCTCTCGCTTCTCTTGCATCAAACAACGCAAAGCAAACCAAAGAGCGGATACGGAGATCACCGGTGACGAGAGTGCTGCACATACTACCCAACTTCGACTCCGGTGGCGCGGAGCGCATGGCGGTCAACTTGATGCGGACTCTGAGCCGGGATCGGTTCGAGGTCGGCGCGATCAGCCTGTTCGACCCGGCTGGTACGGAACTAGAGGAAGTCCTCGCGCAAAGTGGTATTCCCGTGTGGTACCTGGGCAAGCGGCGAGGTCTCGACCCGCGGATGTTCGCGAGGATCGCGCGCGTCCTGCGGCGCTTTCGTCCCCACGTAGTTCACACTCACCGGTACGTGCTCCGTTACGCGCTTCCGCCCGTGTTGGGCTGTCGGATACCGGCCACGGTGCATACTGTGCATAACCTGGCCGAAAAGGAGGTGGACCGTCCCGGACAATGGGTGCATCGGGTCGCGTTCAAGTGCGGCGTGACCCCGGTCGCTATAGCGGAAGAGGTATACGATAGCCTCCAAGGTCTCTACGGGGTCGGTGGCTTGCCACTGATTCCTAACGGCATCCCGATGGAGCCGTACCGTCGGCCTTCGGTTGCCCGTGAGGCGTGGCGAGAGCTTGAAGGATTCTCCTCCGAAGACGTGCTATTCGTCTGCGTGGCCCGGCTGAGCCACCAGAAAAACCCTGTGTTGCTCCTGGAGTCTTTCGCCCGAGGGCCGGCCTCGGACCCTGGATCCCGCCTCCTCTTTGTGGGGGAAGGAGAGTTCAGGTCAGAGCTTGAGAAACGAGTCAAAGCTATGGGCTTGCAAGAGAAGGTCCACCTGCTAGGTGTGAGACCTGACGTGCCGGAGATATTGAACGCGGCGGACGTTTTCGTCCTGGCCTCCGATTGGGAAGGCAACCCACTCTCGGTCATGGAAGCCATGGCGGCCGGGACGCCGGTGATAAGCACCGCGGTAGGCGGGGTACCGGAGCTGATCGAGGACAGCAGATCCGGGCTGCTCGTGCCAAAGGGAGACGCAGAGGCCCTGTCCAGAGCCATGAGCTATCTACTAGAGACGCCAGAAGCCAGAGAAGTCCTGGGGAAGGCTTCCGTCGAGAGGGCTGTCGAACTCTTCGATGCAAGAGTAATGACGAGAGCTTACGAGGAGTTATATGAATCGGTACTCGCGAAAAGTTAGCCTCTACGGGACGATGGTCCGACGCTACAGCAAGATGTTCTTCGGAAACAGCTACTGGCACCTCGACCAGGGCCCGGGCAAACATTTCGTCCCGGGAGAGTTGTTGGGTTACTATAACGACCTCTCCGGCAAGGTGTGGTGGAATGGTCCGGTAGATGAGGCGGGAGTGCCACTAAACTGGGCCTCAGACGGACAGCCCGTCCACTTCCCCATCACGATCCTGCAGAAGGCTCTGGCCCATTGGGACACCTGGCTCGGTATTGGAGGGGACGCTCCAGAGCACCGGGCGGCTTTTCTCCAGCTTGCTCGTTGGGCCCTGAACTCCCAGGACGAGAGTGGGGGCTGGGAGACCTGGACGACCCTCGGGCTGGAGAGTGCCACTCCTTACTCCGCCATGACGCAGGGAGAAGGCATCTCGGTGCTCGTACGGGCATTCTCAGCTACCGGGGAACAAGCCTACCTGGAAGGTGCGCGGCAGGCTCTGCCGCTTCTGATCACGCCGCTCGAGAAAGGGGGTACTAGCTGGCTCGCGCCAGAGGGCCTGGTCCTGGAGGAAGTGCCCTTGGAGTCGCCAAAGACTATCTTGAACGGCTGGATCTTTGCTTTCTACGGTATCTATGACCTTCAAATAGTCGATAATTCTCCAGAGGTCCAAAAGGTTATCGAGTCTACCCTGAATGCCCTGTTGGCTTATCTCCATAGGTACGACGCCGGATTCTGGTCATACTATGATACGTCGGGCAACCTGGCCAGCCCCTTCTACCATCGGCTCCACATTGCCCAGCTCAAGGTGCTGGAGCTTACTTATCCAGAGCGCGCGAGAAGCTTCGGCGAACTGCGCAAAGCCTTTGAAGGGCAGCTCGCCTCTCGGACAAAGCGGACGAAGGCGGTGGCCTTGAAGGGTTGCCAGAAGCTGCGGAACCCTCCGAAGGCTCTGATGCCATGAGGATCGTCTATGTTACGTCGAGCCTGCCCAACGGCAAGGGAGAAGCGTTCGTTATCCCCGAGATAGAAGAGCTGAGGAAGCGCGGGCACGAAGTCTTGATCGTCCCCATGTACCCTAGAGGAGCGGTGCTCCACGAGGACGTCGAGCCGCTTTTGGCACATGCTGTAGTCAGGCCTTTGCTCTCGCCGGAGATCGCAGCGGCGGCGACTAGGGAACTGTGGAGGACTCCTGGTAAGGCACTCAGGCCTCTGGGCTGGTTGCTGAGGAGCCGGAGCTTGAAGATACTCTTGAAGAACCTCGCCGTGTACCTCAAGGGCCTGTGGTTGGCGCGCCTGGCGCGCGGCTGGAAGGCCGATCACATCCACGTTCACTGGGCCGCGACCTCGGCCACCATGGCGCTCGTCGCCGGCGAGCTTTCCGGCATTCCCTGGAGCATAACCGCCCATCGCTTCGACATCGTGGAGAACAACCTACTGAACGTAAAGGCGAAAAAGGCCCGTTTTGTGCGCGCTATCAACGAGCGGGGAGCGCGAGAGCTGACGGACCGTATTAGCTCGGAGGCTGCACAGCCGTTCGTGCTGCACATGGGGATCGTCCTCCCCCCGCCCATCGAGCGCAGTTCCGCTTCCCGCAGGGAGCACTTCCGCATAGTGACACCGGCTAACCTGCTGGAGGTGAAAGGTCACGCCTATCTGCTGGAGGCTGTTAGGCTTTTGAGAGATCGGCAGGTTCCTGTAAGCCTGGACTTGGCGGGTGCCGGCCCTTTGAGGCGGGAGCTTGAGCGGAGAACTGAGGAGTTGGGACTACAAGAGCAAGTATCCTTCCTTGGGGCAGTGCCGCACCAGAAGCTCCTGGCGCAGCTAAACGATGGTGTTTGGGACATGCTCGTGTTGCCGAGCGTCGTCACCGTCTCGGGAGAGAAAGAGGGCATCCCGGTAGCGGTCATAGAGGCTATGGGTTGCCGGGTGACGGTGGTCTCCACGACCACCGGGGGTATTCCCGAGCTATTCGAGGGCATCTCCGACCCTCCTCTGGTGCCACCTGAGGACCCGGAAGCCCTCGCAGATACTATCGAGCGACAGATCCAGGACCCTGAACTGAGGCAAAGGCTGGTGGAAGAGGGCCGTAGGCGGGTGGAGGAGAGCTTTGCCATAGAGCGGGTCGTAGGCGAGCTTATCTTACGGTTTACAGAGTGCGCGAGTAGCGGCGCGCAACGTCTGGAGAAGCCATGAGAGAGAAGTTACTGTTGCTGACGCAGTTCTTCCCGCCGGAGACCAATGCCGGGGCCAACCGCATAGGCCCCATGGCCGAGGCGCTGAGCAGCCACTACGAAGTCTGTGTAGTGACCCCGAAGCCAAGCTACCCTTCTCCGAAAGATTACCGTCACCTCTCTCTGCAACGCTACGACGCCGGTTATCCCTACGAGATAGAGCGGGCGTTCGACTTCCTCCCCCACGCGGGCTCCCTGCCTGTCCGCACCTTCCGTGAGCAGGCGATGGCATTCCGGCTGGCGGCCCGGGCGTTACGCAAGCCCGCGGACATAGTAATAGCTTCATCCCCTAGCATGTTCCTGGGTCCCGCGGGCATGGCTCTGGCGAGGATCAAAGGTGCGAAGTTCGTCTGGGACGTGCGAGACCTCACGTGGGGATACGCAAAGGATGTGGTGAAGGATTCGCGGACGATGTCCTTCGCCGCCTGGGGGCTGAAGAAGTATATGCTCTTCGTTCTGCGTCAAGCGGACCTGGTGATCGGGGCCTCTTCAGGGATAACGCAGGTTCTCATACAGGATGGGGCAGACCCTGGAAAGGCGATCACGGCGCCAAACGGAATCTCCACCGAGATGCTGGACGACATTACACAGAGGGTGGGCGAGAAGAAGGAAGATAAACGCCCAGTAGTATCCTACGCTGGCCTGATCGGTTACAACCAGAACCTCGGGGTTCTTTTGGATGTCGCCCGGAGGCTACCGGAGGTGGACTTCGTCCTGGCGGGGGATGGTCCGGAGCTACCGTCGCTCAAGGAACGGGCCGCAGAGCTTGGCGCAAGGAACGTCTCGTTCAGAGGTTACCTGGATAGGGAGGGATTGCTGCGAGTGTACGCACAGAGCGACCTCCTCTTCGCCCACACGAGTAGCAGCCCAACGGTCGATGCAACCATGGTGCCTGTCAAGCTATTCGAGTACATGGCGTCGGGAAAGCCCATCGTCTACGCTGGCAGTGGCATCGCTACCGACTTGCTGAAGAAGTTGGATTGCGCGGCAACGGTCCCGCCAGAAGACCCGGGAGCTATAAGCACCGCGATCTCGGCGCTGCTGCAAGATCCCGGACGGATGCGCTCGCTCGGCCAGAACGGGAGGGTCGCTGTAAAGGAAGGGTTCAACCGCGACAGGATTATGGAAGAGTTTGCGCGCTCGCTGGATGAGCACCTTGTAGGCTCCGGGAGCTACGGTGAGCAGCAAGCGATCCATCGTAGTTCCTCTGTATAAGGAGACGAACGTATGGCGATGCCGAACTTCCTAATTCTGGGCGCAATGAAGGCAGGTACAACCGCACTCTACTACTATCTGGAGCAACACCCCCAGGTGTATATGAGCCCGGTAAAGGAGCCGAACTTCTTTGCCTTCGAGGGCGAGGAGATGCCCTCTCGCCTGCCAGGCGACCCCAAAGGGGTGAGTCGGGCTTCCATCAGTGACCTCGAGACCTACCGTTCGCTGTTTAGCAAGGCAACGGACGAGAGGGCGCTCGGCGAAGCCTCCCATTCCTACCTTTACGTTCCGAAAGCCGTCGAGCGCATCCGCTACCACGTGCCGGACGCAAAGATGATCGCCATACTTCGCAACCCGGTCGAGAGGGCATACTCACACTTCCTGCACTCGGTCCGTACCGGGGCAGAGCGCGTTACCGACTTCGCCGAGGCGCTCCGGGAGGAGGAGTCCGGAGCACGCAGCGGACCAGACTTCAAGGACTACGTAGGGCGCGGGTTCTACCGAGCCCAGCTAGAGAGGTACTATGGTGCCTTCGACGGCAGCCAGATCCAGGCCTACCTCTACGAGGATCTGAACACATCCCCGCTGGAGATGCTGCGGGACATCTTTCAGTTCTTGAAGGTCGATAAGACCTTTGTACCGGACATCTCCCTTCGGCGCAACGTCTCCGGCGTTCCCAGGAACAAGGTCCTGGACAGATTTCTCAGAGGCCAGCACCCGGCCAAGAATGCCCTGAAACTGTATCTACCGGGAGGGCTGCGCTGGCGGCTCTCCCGAGGCGCCGACATCCTTAAGACCCGGAACCTCGCAAAGCCCCCGCAACTCCGGGCTGACGTGCGCCAGCACCTGGTCGAAGTGTACCGGGAGGACGTGTCGATGCTCCAGAACCTTATAGGTAGGGACCTCTCGGGGTGGCTAGACTAGACCTCCATGGGCGCGCGTCGTTCCATCTACTCCGCTCCATGCCGCTTCGTCCCGCTCCCGGCCATACCGGGAGCGGGACGAAGCCGCATGGAGCGGAGTAGATGGGACGACGCGCGCCC
>JACCZN010000052.1 GCA_013695915.1 Rubrobacter sp. | reverse complement strand
TCTCCGAGCAGCTCGGAGACGGCCGGCTGCGCGTGATCCACGACTCCGCGGAGAACGTGGAGGACTACCTCGACGGCGAGGAGGTGGACGTGCTCGTCTGCAGCCTGCCGTTCACCTCCCTGCCCTCCAGGCTCAGCCACGACATACTCGCCGTCTCCCGCAAGGTGCTGGCGCAGAACGGCACCATGCTGGTCCTGCAGTACTCGACCACCGTAGTACCGTACCTCAAGGAGTACTTCTTCCCCGTGGCGCGCCGGATCTCACCGCTGAACCTGCCGCCGGCCTTCCTCTTCGCCTGCGGCAAGGGCCGCCCGGACCTGACACCGGCGAGCTACCGGGAGACCCGGGATCGGCAGGCCTCGTGACGCGCCGGAGCTGGGAGACAGCCCGGCCCTACGTACTGGCCCCGTTGGTGCTCGGGCTCTTGCTGCTGGCCCTCGGCCGGCGGCGCGCGGGGTGGCTCGGCCTCGGGGTCGCCGGGGCCTGCCTGGGGTTCTTCCGGGACCCCGAGCGGCACCTGGACCCCGAGCCAGACGTAGTCTACGCGGCGGCCGACGGCTTCGTGAAGACGGTGGAGGAGGTCGAAGACGCCTCGAACATCCGGGGCGGGGCCGCGACGCGCATAAGCACCTTCCTCTCGCTCCACAACGTACACGTCAACCGCAGCCCGGTCGCGGGCCGGGTCTCGCGCATGAAGGAGACTGGCGGGGGCTACGCCCCGGCGCTCTTCTCCAGCGCGGAGGAGAACTACGGCAAGGAGCTCGAGATAGACGGCGAGAGAGGGTCGGTTCTCGTGGTACAGAAGGCCGGCCTGATCGCCCGCCGCATCTCCTCCTGGACAGAGGTTGGGGAGAGCCTGAAGCCGGGGCAGCGGATAGGCCTCATACACTTCGGCTCCCGCACGGACGTGCTCTTCCCTGCGGGGTCGGCGGAGGTACTGGTCAGGCCCGGGCAGCGGGTCTGGGCCGGGCTCACGCCCCTGGCGCGCTACAGGGGGGAGTACCCTTGAGCCTGCGCCGGGCGCTTCCCAGCATAGCCACCTCGGGGAACCTGGTGGCGGGTTTTCTGGCGCTGCTCATGGTGGCGCAGTCCAACTTCCTGCAGGCCGCGGTGCTCGTCGTGATCGCCGCGGGCTTCGACCTCATAGACGGCGCGATAGCCCGCCACCACTCCACGGCCGGAGACTTCGGCTGCAACCTGGACTCCCTGGCGGACCTGGTCTCCTTCGGCGCCGTACCGGCCTTCGCGCTATACCTGAGCACGCTCTACGCGTTGCCGGTCGTCGGGCTGGTGGCCTGCGTAGGGTTCTTGCTCTGCGGGGCGCTCCGGCTGGCCCGGTTCCCGCTGGTCAGGAACTCCAACCACTTTGTGGGCCTCCCGATACCACCCGCGGGCCTGGCGGTCGTGGGGATGGCGTTCCTCGGCCTCCCCGTGCTCCCGGCCGCCGCCATAGCCCTCGCCCTCGGGGTGTTGATGATCAGCACGGTACCGTTCCCGACGACCTCTCCGAGCCGCCTCGCCCGGAGGCTCGCCCGGCGCCTGGACAAGTACCCCCCCCACGAGAGCGACCCCGCCGAGCAGCACAACCAGTAAGCCGGGCGGGCTACAGCTCGTCGAGGAGTTCTTCCACTAGACCGTAGACCTCCGCGGCGTGGGGATCCAGCATCATCGTGTAGTGGTTCGCCCCCGGTATAAGCCTCTCGGCGCGCAGGTCGAGCAGGCGGGCCATGGCGTCCCGGGCCTCGTCCGGTATCAGGGGCTCTGCGCCGGGGAAGAACCCCTCCGAGGCGCGGGCCAGGGCGACCGGGCAGCGCACGGCCTCCATACCGGCGGCGGTGAGCCCCCTCTCCCGGAGCCACCCGGCGTCCTCCACCGCGGCCTCGTAGAGGGCCTTGGGGCTGTAGCCGCCCTCGACCTCCTCCAGGTCGTAGCGGTAGTAGTCGGCGAGGTCCGGCGGCAGGTCCCGGAAGGTCAGCCCCTGGCCGGGGAACCAGAACTCCAGGTATTCCTCCGGCGTCTCGAAGACCATGTTCAAGCGGCTCATCGCCCGGTCGATGCCCTCCTGCACGGCCGCCGCCTCCCTCCACTCCTCTTTGGAGAGGCTCTCGGGGTCTACCTCCGCGCGGGGCCAGCCGCCGTCGAGCAGCACCAGAGCCTCCACGCGGTCCGGGTACTCGGCGGCTGTCTGCAACCCGACGAACCCGCCCATGGAGTGCCCGACGAGCACCGCCCGCTCCAGGCCGAGGTGGTCGAGCACCCGGACCACGTCCCCAGCGTGAACCTCCATGCCGTACCCGGAGGGTGGCTTCCCCGAGTTGCCCCGGCCCCTCAGGTCCACCCCGACCAGCCCGCGAGGACCGAGGTGCCGCGCCAGGGCGTCGAACGCCCGGTGCTGGGCGGTGATGCCGTGCAGAGCGACCAGCGGCTCCTCTCCCCCGCCGGACCGGGAGATCTCGATCTCCACCTCGCCGGGCACCCGCTCCGCCTTCCAGATGCTCTGCTCCACGCGCTGATCGCCTCCTCGTATCGGGTACTGTGGCTCTCTATCCGGCGGCCTCTGCGTCGCGCTTGCGCCGCTCGTCCCGCCAGGAGATGAGGTCGGCGAGCGGAGAGAGGTCGTAGTCTGGGCCATTGAAGCCTGGCGCCAGGTAGTCCCAGTTGAAGAGCGTGTCCGCCCCCAACTCCTCCACCCGCAGCCACGCGTCCCGCATCCCGGCGTAGCTCGCGTGCTGCGGCTGGATCCACGCCCCGGCCTCCATACCGACCTCTCCTCCTGCTCGGACTTCCCTCCGCGCATTATATCCGCTGGGTAGAGCAGCCAGGCTCGGCCCCTGCGAATGCCCGCGCGCATCTGGGAGACCCACGGTAGCCGGAGATTTATTACCATGTCACAGAGGCGGGCAAACTAACAGGAGGCGAGCGGTCTATGTTTACGGGTCTAATGCCGGCGATGGTCACGCCCTTCGACGAGCGAGGGGAGCTGGACCTGCGCGCGACCGGGGAGGTGGTGGAGCGCTCCATCGGTGCCGGGGTAAGCGGTATCGTCATCCTCGGCAGCACGGGGGAGTTCCCGCAGCTCGACGGCGACGAGCGGCGGCGATTCGCCGAGGAGGTCGCGGAGCTCGTGGCCGGAAGGGTCCCGCTGGTGGTCGGCGTCGGGACAAGCGGCACGCGGGAGGCGGTCGCTCTGGCCCGGCACGCCGAGGAGGCGGGGGCGGACGGCGTGATCTCGGTCTCCCCCTTCTACTGGACGGTCGGCGAGGAGGCCCTCTTCAAGCACTTCGCCACGGTCTCCGAGTCGGTCGGAATCCCGATGCTCGTCTACAACTTCCCGCTCCTGACCGGCATCGACCTCTCCCCCGCCCTCGTGGCGCGCCTTGCCACCGAGTGCCCGAACATCACCGGCATAAAGGACACGGTCACGGAGCACATCCACACCGTGAACGTGCTGCGGGAGGTCAAGCCCCGGAGGCCGGGTTTCTCCGTCCTCTCGGGGTTTGAGGACCAGATCCTGCCGAACCTCCTCGCCGGTGGCGACGGCTCTATCTGCGGCCTGTCGAACGTCGCCCCGGAGCTCTTCGTCGGGCTCGTCGAGGCAGCGCAGCGCGGAGACCTCCATGAGGCGGCGGAGCGCCACCGGCGCGTCCTGCGGCTCATGGCCCTCGGCTCTCTGAGCGACCCCGTGGTCGGGGCGGTAAAGGTGGCTATGGCGAAGCTCGGCGTCCCCATCTCCCCCGCCGTGCGCGGCCCGGCGCTTCCGGCCCCTTCCGAAGCCTACGGCGAGATAGAGGCCGTGCTGGAAGGCGCGGGCCTGCTCCCCGTCGCAGAGGGAGCGTGATGCAGACCCCCGGCGTGCGGGCGCTCCTCTTCGACGTCTTCGGCACCGTCGTGGACTGGCGGGGAGGTGTGATCCGGGCCGGAGAAGACCTCGGCCGGGCGAAGGACCTCCACCTCGACTGGCCCAGCTTCGCCGACGAGTGGCGGGGCCGGTACAAGCCCTCCATGGACCGCGTGCGCAGCGGAGATCTCCCCTGGACAAAGCTCGACGACCTCCACCGCGCCTCCCTGGAAGACCTGCTCTCCGAGTTCGGGTTAACAGGGCTCACGGAAGAGGAGAAGGACCACCTGAACAAGGCCTGGCACCGCCTCGAACCCTGGCCGGACTCCGTACCCGGCCTCCTGCGCCTCAGGGAGCGCTACACCATAGCCCCGCTCTCCAACGGCAACGTCTCCCTCCTCACGGCGATGGCGAAGCGCGCGGGGCTGCCGTGGGACCTGATCCTCTCGGCCGAGCTCCCCCGCCACTACAAGCCCGACCGCGAGGCCTACCTCACCTCCGTAGACCTCCTCGACCTCCACCCCGAGCAGGTCATGATGGTCGCCGCACACCCGGACGACCTCCACGCCGCAAGCTCCTTCGGCCTCCGCACCGCCTACGTCCACCGCCCGCAGGAGTTCGGCCCCGCCGGAGAGGACCCGCAGCCTCCCTCGGACCTCCCGTTCGACGTCGCGGCCGGAGACCTCGTGGAGCTCGCGGAAGAACTCGGCGCATGACGGGCGCGCGGGCTCCTACAACAGGGCGTAGGCGGCGGTAACGGCCCCGAGCGCCCCGGTAAGGGCCACCACGGCGAGCGTCACCCGGCGGAAGACCTCCTCGGACATCCGCTTCAGGAGAGCCGTTCCGGCCACCTTCCCGACAAAGACGGCGGGCAGGAGCGCCGCCGCCAGCGGCAGGTGCCCCGTCTCCGCCACCCCGCGGAACAGCAAGAGCCCGAGACCCGCCACGCTGATCACGAGGAAGTAGGTCGCGATGTTGCCCCGGAAGCTGTGCTTTGGTAGGCCGCGGGCCGCGAAGAGCAGCACTACCGGAGGCCCGGCCAGCCCGGTCGAGGTCGAGAGCAGCCCGCTCAGGGACCCGGCAACGGTGCTGGCCCACCGGCTATCGGCCCCCGGTAGCCGCACGTCCCGCGCGAGCACGAGGGCGGATATCACGACGACCACCCCCACGGCGAGCCGGATGTAGAGCGGGTCCAGGACCCGCAGTATCTCCACACCCGCCACCACCCCGACGGAGGCCGGCAGGAGCAAGGAGCCCACGGTACGCGCCTCCACGGACCTGCGGGCGTCGAGCACCACGGTAGCGTTCACGAACACCGCCAGAAAGGCGTTGACCGCGATCACGGTGACGGGATCGTAGACGAGCAGCAGGAGCGGGACGCCGACCAGGGCGAACCCGAACCCGGCCAGCCCGCTGACGGACCCGGCCACGAACACCGCCGCCACGGCGGCAACGAACGCCGCGCTCAAGGAGACGCCCCCGCCGGTCTATCCCGGTCCGGGGGCGTCTCTTCCCGTCCTGTCTCCGTCCGGGTTCCGGTTAGCGGAGGGCGCCCGCGTAGAGCCTCTCCCAGGCGTCCATCTCCGGCGTGAAGTACCTCACGCGCGTCTTCTTGTACTCCCGGGTGGAGTACAGGGAGAGCCGCTCGGTGACGCCGCTCTCCTCGGCCATCGCGTCCAGCACCGCCTCGCACTCCTCGACGCTCCGGCCGTGGACCATCGAGAAGAGCGCGTACGGCCAGTCCTCGTAGACCGGGCGCTGGTAACAGTGGGAGACCGCCTGGTACTGGGCGAAGAGGTTACCGACCTCCTCCACCCTCTCTTCCGGGACCTCCCAGACGCCCATCGCGTTGGCCCGGAAGCCCGCCTTCCGGTGGTAGAGGACCGCCGAGAAGCGGCGCATGATCTTGCGCTCCTGCAGGTCGAAGGCCCGCTCCAGGAGCTCGTCGTAGGAGAGCCCGACCTGCTCGCCCCACAGGTCGAACGGCCGCGGCGTCAGGGGGATATCCTCCTGCAAGGCCCGGATCGCCGCCTTGTCCTCCTCGCTGATGTTCCGGTCGGCACCAGCCCGGTCCCGCTCGCCGTACTGCGGGGCCTCCTTCTTGGCCGTGGCGCCCTGGTTCATGTCCAGGGTGACCCCTATCTTGAAGAGCTTCAGGGTCGGCAGTATCCGGGTCCGCTCGGCGCCGCTGATCTCGTGCAGCACGTTCACCGTGCCCTCTAGCCCGAGCCGGGAGTCCGGCGGCACCGCCACGGTGTACCAGAGGTTCAGCGGGTTGTTGCGCTCGTAGTTGTGCGAGACGCCGGGGTGGGAGTTTAT
>JACCZN010000045.1 GCA_013695915.1 Rubrobacter sp. | reverse complement strand
CCCCACCGGTGGTGGGCCGAGGAGGAGCCCGTCGAAGCCGTCTACGTGAACACGCCCCCGACGTTCTAGGAGGTCCGTGAGAGACGAGAGCTCCGTGAACCGGCCGGACCGGCTGCAGGTCCTGCTCTCCGTACCGGCCCTCGCAGCCCCGGAGGTCTCCCCGGACGGTAGGTGGCTAGCCTGGAGCTGGTTCAGAGCAGGCCCCGCCGCCGACGTCTTCGTAGCCCCGGCGGACGGCTCTGCGGGGCCGGTGCGTCTCACGGAGGGGCCGGAGGACGCGCTGGTCGTCTCGTGGACGCCGGACAGCGGGGCCGTGATCTTCGAACAGGACACCGCCGGTGACGAGCGCGCGCAGCTCTTCCGGGTGGACCGGGAGCGTCCCGGAGAGGCGGCGCCTCTAACAGAGCCCCGCCCGAACTTCTTTCTCCGGGGCGGCGAGCTACACCCGAACGGCCGCTGGATGGTCTACGGGGCGAACCTGGATGCTGGCTCCGGCCGGGAGATCGAGGAGACCTGGGTCTACCGCCACGACCTCGCGTCCGGGGAGCGCCGGGCGATTGCCCGCCCGGAGCGGAGCGGCATGAGCGAGCCGCGGCTCTCTCCCACCGGAGAGCACGTCCTGTACTTCCAGAGCGACCATCCGGCGGGCCAGCAGGCGTGGCTCGTCGGTATAGATGGCGCCGGGGACCGCAAGGTCCTGGACTTCGGCCGCCGGGCAAAGGTCTCGGCCTCCTGGCTCCCGGACGGACGGCGCGTACTCTTTCTCGCCGAGACCGGCGGGCACCGGAGGCTCGGCGTCTACGACCTGCGGGACGGCACCCTCCGCACCCTGATAGACGACCCGCAGCGCAACCTCGAACACGCCTTCGCCCCGGCCGCGGGCGGTCCGGCGGTAGTGGTCGAGGTACGGGGCGCGGGGGTGCGGTGCTCCCTGCTCGACGTGGAGAGCGGCACAGAGACGAGCCTCCCGGACCTCTCTGGCAACCTGATCCCCCTCTCACCCGCGGGCGGCGGGGAGTGGGTCGGAAGGTACTACAGCTCCCGCCAGCCAGAGGACCTGGTACGCTTCTCCCCCGCAGACGGCCGTCCGGAGAGCTTCAGGAGCCTCACCGGCCTCCGGGACCGCACCCCCCTGGAGCCGGAGGAGCTAGTCCCGGCGGAGGACTACCGGTGGACCTCGGCGGACGGCTTACGGGTACAGGGCTGGCTCTACCGCGCTCCGGGACCGGCTTCGGGGACCGTCGTGCTCGTCCACGGGGGACCGACCAGCCACAGCGAGGACCGCTTCAACGCCCAGGTACAGTACCTCGTCTCGCGGGGCTTGAACGTGCTGACGCCGAACTACCGGGGCAGCACCGGCTTCGGCCTCCCCTTCCAGGAGTCCATAAAGGAGGACGGCTGGGGCGGCCGGGAGCAGGAAGACATCCGGACCGGAATAGAGGCCATGATCCGGGACGGCCTCGCCGAGCCCGGGAAGGTCGGCGTCACCGGCACCTCCTACGGCGGCTACTCGGCGTGGTGGGCGATCACGCACTACCCGCCCCGGCTCTTGGCCGCCGCAGCCCCCGTCTGCGGCATGACGGACCTCGTCGTGGACTACTACGCCACCCGCCCGGACCTCCGCCCCTACAGCGAGGAGATGATGGGCGGCTCACCCGAAGAGGTACCCGAACACTACAGGGCGCGCTCCCCTCTCTGGTACGTAGAGGACATCCGCGGCAGCCTCCTCATAGTCCAGGGCCTGCGCGACCCAAACGTAACCCCGGACAACCTCCGCGTGGTCCGGGAGGCTCTGGACGGGAGAGGCATAGGCTACGAGCTCCTGACCTTCGAGGACGAGGGCCACGGCATCGCCCGCCCGGAGAACCTCTCGGTCCTCTACCCCCGTCTCGCAGACTTCTTCGAGAGGGCCTTCTCCGGCTGACCGTCCTCCGGTAGACTTCCCCGACCCCTTGCTGAACCTCGCCCCCGTCCGGCTCGGAGGAGCGGACGGCGTCCCGGTCCGGGCGCTGGCTCTCTGGGTAAGGCTATAAGGCTACGATTAGAGCACGGGAGGGACTGGGTATAGTACAGTACCGTTGGTTATAGTACAGTACCGTTGATAATAGTCTGGAAAGGAGAGATCTGTATGGCTTACGACCTTCCTTCGTTGCCCTACGATTACAACGCGTTGGAGCCGGTGATCGACGAGGAGACGATGCACCTCCACCACGAGAAGCATCACAACACCTACGTCACCAACCTGAACGCCGCTCTGGAGAAGCACCCCGACGCCGACAAGGGGACCATAGAGGAGCTTATATCCGACCTCGACTCCGTGCCCGAGGACATTCGGCGGGCGGTCCGCAACAACGGCGGCGGGCACTCCAACCACGCCATGTTCTGGCAGGTAATGGCCCCGCCGAACGCCGGTGGCGGCGGCGAGCCCATCGGTGAGCTCGCGTCGGCTATAAACTCGAGCTTCGGCTCCTTCGACGCCCTCAAAGAGCAGTGGGCCGCAGCCGCGGCACCGGGCGCCATCTTCGGATCCGGCTGGGCCTGGCTGATCGCGGCCCCCGACGGCTCCCTCCGCATAGAGCACACAAAGGACCAGGACTCCCCCCTCATGGAGGGCAAGCTCCCGGTCCTCGGCCTCGACGTGTGGGAGCACGCTTACTACCTCAGCTACCGGAACCGCCGTCCGGAGTACATCGATAACTGGTGGAACGTGGTGAACTGGGAAGAGGCCGAGCGGCGCTACACAGCCGCCAGGTCCTAGAGAGGACCTCCCGTACCGAAGAGCGAAGCCCCCGGCGGGGTCTGCCGGGGGCTTCGCTCCGTGCTTGGAGCCTCCAGGGAATCGACGGTAAGACAAAACGCTTCTAGCAGCTACGCCACCCGGTAGACTCTGACCGCGAGTCGTGGAGTCACAGATGTAAAGGACCTCTCTAGACATGAGGCTAGTAGTGGTAGGCGGCGTGGCGGCGGGTACCAAGGCGGCCTCCAGGGCGCGGAGGGTAGACCCGGACCTCGAGGTGACCATCTACCAGGAGGAGCCGGACACCTCTATCAGCGAGTGCGGCCTGCCGTACATACTCTCCGGCCTCGTAGAGGAGCGGGAGAGCCTCGTCGCCCGCACCCCGGAAGAGTTCTCCAGGCAGGGCATAGAGGCGCTCGTCCGCCGCCGGGTGGAGAAGGTAGATCCCGCGAGCAAGACGCTCTCCGTGCGGAACCTGGCTACGGGCGAGACCTTCGAGGACTCCTACGACCGCCTGATCGTCGCCACGGGCGCCTCGGCGGTTACGCCCCCGATACCCGGCGCCGGCCTCGACGGCGTCTTCAACCTCAGGTTCCTGACCGACTCGGACGCCGTCCTCGGCTACGTGGCCGAGCACTCACCGCAGCACGCGGTCGTGGTCGGGGCGGGCTACATAGGCCTGGAGGTCGCGGAGAACCTGGTCCGGGCCGGCATGGAGGTCTCCCTGGTCGAGAGCGAGGACCGCGTCGCGGCGACCTACGGCCCGGAAGTCTCCCGCAGGATAGAGGAGCACATCAAGGAGAAGGGAGTCTCCGTCTACACCGGCACGGCCGCGGAGGAGGTGCTCGGCGAGGACGGCCGGGTCCGGGCCGTGAAGCTCGGCGGCGAGGAGCTTGCTGCGGAGCTGGTCGTCGTGGGCACCGGGATAGAGCCCGCGGTGGGGCTGGCCCGGGAGGCCGGGGTGGAGCTCGGGGAGTCGGGAGCCATCAAGGTGAACCGGAGGATGGAGACCAGCCTGCCGGACGTGTGGGCCGCCGGGGACTGCGTCGAGACCGTGGACCTCGTGAGCGGCGCGGCGGACTGGGTGCCGCTGGGCGACACGGCGAACCAGATGGGCCGGGTCGCGGGCACGAACGCCGCGAGCCCTTCGGGTGACTCGCCGCTGGAGTTCCCCGGCGTCCTCGGCACGGGGGTCTTCAAGGTCTTCGACCTCGGGGTGGCGCGGACCGGACTATCTGAGGCCGAGGCGGAGGACGGGGGCTTCGAGGTCGTTAGCGCCGAGATAGAGGCCACCACCCGGGCAGCCTACTACCCCGGCGGGGAGCCCATCTACCTCAAGGTCATCGCCGACGGGGAGACCGGGCGCATCCTCGGGGCCGAGACCGTCGGCGGCAACGCGGACAAGATGGTCGACATCTGCGCCACGGCGATCTGGGGCCGCCTCGCCGTCCCGGACCTCGTGAACCTGGACCTCGCCTACGCCCCGCCCTTCGGCCCCGCCCTGAGCCCCGTGATACAGGCCGGGACGGTCCTGTCGGGCAAGCTCGGCAGGCAGGTCCGGGGGGCCCGGGCCACGGAGTAGCCCGCAGAGGGGACTCTATTCCCTCCAGCCCAGGGTGGCGAGGCCGAGCTTCTCGTGCTCCTCAGGGGTCATGGACCAGCCGAGGGCTCCCGCGTTCTGCCGGGCCTGTCCCTCGTCCTTGGCGCCGGGGATGGCGAGGACGCCGGGCTGTGTGACGAGCCAGTTCAGGGCTACCTGGGAGGGCTTGCGGCCGTGGCTCTCCCCGATCTCCCGCAGGATCTCCACGACGGGCTCTATCTTCTTGAGGTTCTTGTCGGAGAAGCTCTTGCCCAGGCGTCGGAAGTAGCCGGAGGGCTTCACGCCGGGACGGTACTTGCCGGTCAGGAGCCCCTGGGCCAGCGGGCTGTAGGCGATCAGGGTTACGCCGAGGTCCCGGCAGGCCTCGAGCACGCCGTTGGTCTCCGTCGCCCGGTTCAGGAGGCTGTAGTGGACCTGGTTCGAGGCCAGCCGGACGCCGTGCAGCGCGAGCCGGTCGTGAGCCCGCTGCATCTGCCCTGCGCTGTAGTTCGAGACCCCGACCTGCCGGACCTTCCCCTCCTTGACCGTCTCCGCCAGCACGTCCATCAGGCCGTTCAGGCGCAGGAGCGGGGAGGGGAAGTGGATCTGGTAGAGGTCCACGGTGGAGACGCCGAGCCGGTCGAGGCTGGCGTCGAGCGCCTTCAAGAGCGACCGGGGGTCGAGCCGGTAGGGCAGCGGGGCGAACTTGGTCGCGATGACGGGCCGCTCCCCCGAGTTCGGGCTCCGCTCGTCCCGCTCCCGCAGCAGCTCTCCGATGATGCGCTCGGAGGCGCCGCTGCCGTAGATCTCGGCCGTATCGAACAGCGAGACCCCGGACTCCAGGCTCGCGCGGAAGGCCGCCGCCACGTCCGCCCGCCCGTACTCCTTGCCGTAGCCCCAGATGTTCCTGGTCCCCCACGCCCAGGCACCCACACCCAGTGGAGAGAGACGGAGCTCCCCGCCGAGCTCCACCGTGACCTCGTTCTGCATAGAACCTCCAGCTTTCGACTGACGTAAG
>JACCZN010000019.1 GCA_013695915.1 Rubrobacter sp. | reverse complement strand
AAGTGGAGCCGACGGGACTCGAACCCGTGACCTCCGCCGTGCAAAGGCGGCGCTCTCCCAACTGAGCTACGGCCCCGGTGGGTTGACTGCGGGTCCATCTGGGGACGAAGCCGAGTTTACGCCCCCGGGGACCATAGTTCAACGCCGGACCGCTCGCTACTCTGGGCGGAAGCGGTACAATGCGCTCAGAACGTATCCGATGCGGGAGAGGTGAAACGGATGGCACTATACGAGTACAAGTGCGCCGACTGTGAGAGCAAGTTCGACTTGATGCGCTCCATGAGCTCGGCCGACGAGCCGGCGGAGTGCCCGGAGTGCGGCGGCGCGGAGTCCCGGCGCATGATCTCCAGCTTCGCCTCTGTTACTCCCGGGGCTTCGGCCCTCTCCACCAACCCGGTTATGGAGTCGCGGATAGCTTCCGGTGGCGGGCGCGGCGGCGGTTGTTGCGGTGGCGGCTGCTGCGGGTAGCCGGCCCGGCCAGCGTTTGCGCGTCCGGAGATGAGAGAGAGCCTCCCGGAGCCTGTAGAGAGAGGGATACACGAGTTCAACCGGGGCGAGTTCTTCGAGTGCCACGAACACCTGGAGGAGGCCTGGATGGAGGAGTCCGGGCGCATCCGGTACCTCTACCAGGGCATATTGCAGGTGGGTGTCGGCTTCTATCACCAGGAGAACGGCAACTGGAAGGGGGCCACGGGCCTCCTCCGCAGCGGCATCGACCGCCTCAGGGAGTTCGAACCCGCCGCCCTCGGCATAGACGTCGCCCGTCTCAACCGGGAGGCCGAACGCTGCCTGCAGGAGCTCCACGAGCTCGGCCCCGAGAGGGTAGAGGAGTTCGACCGCTCTGGAGTACCGAAGGTAGAGAGGGTGTAGAGACCCGGACCGGACGGCCAGGGTTCTGGCTTGTGGGCCTGCCTGGACTCGAACCAGGGACCTCCACTTTATCAGAGTGGCGCTCTAACCGGACTGAGCTACAGGCCCTTCGCGCCGCAGGTGTCGCCAGGGCGGCCGCGTATCGCCGGATAAATGTACAACACGGGCTCTCCCGTGACAAGGCGGAAGGTTTCGCTCTCGTTGAACACGAGGGGGTCCGGAAGTAGAATCTGCCCCAGGCAACAGATACTCACTACGGTCGAGGCCGTCCGGGGCCGCGGCTCCGTAGTCTGAGAGGAGAGCACAGTTAGTGAGCGCCAACGGTTTCACCCGGATGTCTATATACGGCATTAACCTGGACCTTTTCAGCTCTAGCCCGATAGTGATACTCAAAGTAGAGGAAGAGAACCGCTACCTGCCGATCTGGATCGGCCAGCAGGAGGCGCGCTCTATCCTCATGAAGCTCCAGAACCAGGAGTTCAGCCGGCCGCTCACACACGACCTGGCGGTGAACCTGGTCTCCGAGCTCGGCGGCACGATGGAGAGCGTCACCGTCACGCAGCTCAAGGACTCCACCTTCTTCGCCAGCATAAGCCTGGAAATGGACGGCCGGACCATGGAGATAGACTCCCGCCCCTCGGACGCCATAGCACTCGCCGTCCGCTCTGGGGCCGCAATCTTCGCCGCCGACTCCGTGATAGAAGAGGCCGCCGTCGCCTTCGAGGAGGCGATGGAGGACACGCCGGAGGACGAGGTCGTCGACAAGTTCAAGGACTGGATGAACCAGATCACGCCGGAGGACTTCCGGGAGAGGTAGAGCCCCGGACACCTCTCCTCCGGGAGAGCGGCACTCGATGTACCGCTCTCCCGGCGCTGGCTAACCCTACCTCTCGCCCCCCGCGAGCGGCTCGAGAGCCACCCGCCGTTCGAGGAGCCCAGCCTCTTCCCAGGGCCACCGCTCCCCGTCCTCCCCAGCCCCGAAGGGCGGCGCGCTGCCGAGCATCCCGCCTCTCGCAGCGGCGACCGTCTCCCCGGCGGCCAGGACCTCGCCCGCCCCGAGGGCCGCGAGCCCCCGGCGGTGGAGCAGCAGGACGCCCCGCTCCTCGAGCCCGCCGATGCTCCAGGAGGCCCTGGCTGTCAGGCTGCCGGCTACGCCTCCGAGCGCCCGGCACAGCGCATAGAGGAAGAGCGCGGCCCGGACGGAGACGTAGTTCGCCGAGGCCTGGGAGGCGTGGAGCAGGTCCTCCGCCTCCTCCGTATCGGCCGGTGCCGCGGAAAGGCCCTCCGGAGCGTCGAACTCCCGGTCGGAGACACGGGCCCGATGCCCCTCGAGAGCCCGCCGTCCGAGCTCCCCGGAGCCAACATCGGCGACTACCGCGAGGACCCCCGGCTCGAGCCCGAGGGCCTCGGCCCCTTCGGGGTCGAGCACCTCACCCACCCGCATGAGATGCACTTCTCCGGCGGCCAGCCGCGGGTCCCACTCCCGGACCCCGGCGGTCAGCGCCCGGCGGCCCACGGCCTCCGGGTCGCCGCGCCGGGCGGGGAAGAAGGGCAGGTCCTCTTCCTCCACGAAGCCTTCCTCGGCGGCCCACAGCCCTCCCCACTCCGCGGCCGCTCTCGCGGAGTATCCACCGAGGTTCGGGAGGGGCACCTCGGAGAGGTCGCGGAAGAAGCGGCTCTGTAGCTCATCGGGCGCCCCCAGGCGGTCGAGCGGTACGTCCGCGGTCAGTAGCAGACCGAGCCGGGGCGGAGAGATGAGGCCGGGCGCGGCGTGAGACCGCGAGGCGGCTACCCAACCGTATCCGGACCCGGAAGCGGCGGCGTAGACGGGGCTCTCTACGCCGGGGAGCCGGGCTGCGGCGTGGACGCCCAGGCGCAGCCGGGGGAGACCGAGCACGGACTTCTCCGGGGCGTAGAAGACTATCTCCGCCTCCTCGCCCTCCTCACGCCACTCGTAGTCTCCCGCGCGGTCGGCCATGCTACTCCAGCACGACGAGGGCTTCTCCGGAGCGGACCGTCTGGCCCGCCGCGGCCCGGACCTCCGAGACCACGCCGTCTCGTCCGGCCCGGATCTCGCTCTCCATCTTCATCGCCTCCAGGAGGCAGACCGCCTCGCCCGAGGCGACCTCCTGTCCTTCCTCGACGAGCACCCGCACTATGGTCCCCTGCATGGGAGCCGTGACGGCCCCCTCCGTCGCCGCGGCGGCCCCCCTCTCCCGGGACGACCGCCGGGGCGGCCCCTGGGACCCGTTCTCCCCAGAGCCCGTGAAGAGCCGGACCCGGAAGAGCCGGCCGTTGACCTCCGCCTCCACCTCCCGGACGCTCTTCTCCGGAGCCTCTCCCGCCGCCGCTCCAGGGAAGGCTTCTATCTCCAACGCCCCCACCCGTTCCTCCACGTACCGCGTCGTGTAGTCGCCGGAGACAAAGACCTCGTCGTCCAGCAGGGCCTTGAAGAACGGCAGGGTCGTGGCGATACCCTCCACCCGGAACTCGCCGAGCGCCCGCCGCAGCCGCGAGAGAGCGCCCTTGCGGTCCGCGCCGCGGACTATGAGCTTGGCGAAGAGCGGGTCGTAGGACTCGGGCACCACACCCGGCCCCCGCAGGGAGGAGTCCACCCTTATCCCCGGCCCGCCCGGCTCGGCGTAGGCGGTGACGGCGCCAGGGCTCGGGATGAAGCCGCTCGCCGCGTCCTCGGCGTTCAGTCGGACCTCTATGGCGTGGCCCCGGTGGACGACCTCCTCCTGGGAGAACGTCAGGGGCGCTCCGGCGGCGATGCGGATGCCGGTCTCCACGATGTCCACGCCCGTGACCTCCTCGGTGACGGGGTGCTCGACCTGCACGCGGGTGTTCATCTCCAGAAAGAAGAACTCCTCCCCCTCGACCAGGAACTCCACAGTCCCCACGGAGTCGTAGCCCACGGCGTTCGCGGCCTCGACCGCCGCCTCCCCCATCGCCCGCCGCATCTCGGGGTCCATGACCGGGCTCGGACACTCCTCCAGGAGCTTCTGGTGGCGGCGCTGTATCGAGCAGTCGCGCTCGCCGAGGTGTACCGCGGCGCCGTGCTTGTCGCGCAGCACCTGTATCTCGATGTGCCGCGGCGCGGATAGGTAGCGCTCCAGGTATACGGAGCCGTCACCGAAGTACGCCTCTCCCTCCCGGCTCGCCCGCTCGAACGCGTCCGCCGCACCGGGCTCGTCCTCGGCCACGGCGAAGCCCTTGCCGCCGCCGCCCGCCGAGGCCTTGACCGCGACCGGGTAGCCGTACCTCTCCCCGAAGGGCGCCACCTCCTTCGGGGAGGTCACGGCTTCTTCGGTGCCCGGGATAATAGGTACTCCGGCCCGGCCCATTATGCGCCGGCTCTCGACCTTGCTGCCCATCGCCTCGATCGCCTCGGGGTGAGGTCCGATCCAGGTCAGCCCGGCCTCCGTGACCGCCCGGGCGAAGGGTGTGCTCTCGGCGAGGAAACCGTAGCCCGGGTGAACCGCCTCCGCCCCGGAACTCCTGGCGACCTCGATCAGCCGCTCTATCTTCAGGTAGCTCTCGGCGGCGGGCGTCGGCCCCACGTGGTAAGCCTCGTCGGCCAGGACGGTGTGCAGGGCCTCACGGTCCGCGTCCGAGTAGACCGCGACGCTCCCCACCCCCATCTCCCGCAAGGCGCGTACTATCCGCACGGAGATCTCACCCCGGTTCGCCACCAGCACCTTCCCGAACAACTACACGGACCTCCCACGGTTCATCCGGGGCCACAACGGTCCCCCGACCTCCATCTCCTGTGGCAGCGGGTGCCCGAGCCGTCCGGCGAGCTCCCAGCGGCTGCGGGTCCGAGCCGGTACCGGCGGCCCCGGCTCGTCTTCCCGGAGCACCGCCAGCGCCGCCAGAAGGGCCACGGCTTCCTCCGTGGTCGGTGCGGGCTCTATCCTCGCCCTCAAAGGGGGATGTTGCCGTGCTTGCGCGACGGGCGCTCGGGGCGCTTGGTGCGGACCATCTCCAGGGATTTTACGAGGTAGGGACGCGTCTCGCGGGGGTCTATAACGTCGTCGATAAAACCGTACTCCGCGGCCTCCATCGGGTTGTTGAACCGCTCCTCGTAGTCCTCTATCAGGCGCTCGCGCTCGGCCTCGGGGTCCTCGGACTCCGAGATCTGCCGCCGGAAGATGATCCCGACGGCCGCGCTGGCTCCCATCACCGCGATCTCACCGGTCGGCCACGAGACGTTCACGTCGGCCCCGATGTGCTTGGAGCACATGACATCGTACGCCCCGCCGTAGGCCTTGCGCGTGATCACGGTTATCTTCGGCACGGTCGCCTCGGAGTAGGCGTAGAGAAGCTTCGCCCCGTGCCGGATGATGCCGCCCCACTCCTGGTCGGTCCCCGGCATGAAGCCCGGCACGTCCACGAAGGTGACGAGCGGTATGTTGAACGCGTCGCAGAAGCGCACGAAGCGCGCGCCCTTGGTGCTGGCGTCTATGTCCAGCGTACCGGCGAGGACCATCGGCTGGTTGCCCACGATACCCACGGCGTGCCCGTCGAGCCGCGCGAAGCCGCAGACGAGGTTCTGCGCCCAGCCCTCCTGTACCTCGTAGAAGTCCCCGTCGTCCGCCACGAGCTCCACGGCATCCCGGATGTCGTAGGGCTTCTGCGAGGAGTCGGGCACGAGCTCCGCGAGCGCCGCCTCCCGCCGCTCCGCTTGGTCGAGCGGTTTGTAGTACGGCGCGGCCTCCAGGTTGTTCTCCGGCAGGAACGAGAGGAGGTAGCGCACGTCCTCGAGGCACGTCTCCTCGTCTGGGGCGGAGAAGTGGGCCACCCCGGACTTGCCATTGTGGGTCGCCGCACCGCCGAGGTCTTCGAAGGTGACCTCCTCGCCAGTAACGCTCTTTATCACGTCGGGACCGGTGATGAACATGTGGCTGGTCTCCTCGACCATGAAGATAAAGTCCGTGATCGCGGGCGAGTAGACCGCCCCCCCGGCGCACGGGCCCATGACGACGGATATCTGCGGGATCACGCCGGAGGCCTGCACGTTGCGGTGGAAGATGTCCGCGTAGCCCGCGAGCGAGGCGACCCCCTCCTGGATGCGCGCGCCCCCGGAGTCGTTGATGCCTATGACCGGGCACCCGGTCGACATCGCGAGGTCCATGACCTTGCAGATCTTCTGCGCGTAGATCTCACCCAGAGACCCCCCGAACACGGTGAAGTCCTGGCTGAAGACGCAGACCTTGCGCCCCGAGACCTCCCCGTACCCCGTGACCACGCCGTCCCCGAGAGGACGATTCTCATCCAGGCCGAAGTTGCAGGAGCGGTGCACCCGGTAGCGGTCCACCTCGACAAAGGTCCCCTCGTCCAGAAGCAGATCTATCCGCTCGCGGGCGGTGAGCTTGCCCTTCTCGTGCTGCCGGGCGACGGCCTTCTCGGAGGCCGGATGCTCAGCCTGCTCCCGCAGCCGCTCCAGCCCCTGAATCTTTCCAGCCGTGGTCTTCTCGCCGAGCCTCTCCTCCTGCATAGCCGTGCATTCTAGCATGCAGGAGGGGGGCGGATTTGGTCCTGTAGCGGCTCCCGCTCGGGGCTCCGCCGCGGCGCTACCGGGGCGCTACGCCCACTGCGTCTCCAGCCGCGGGGTCTCTCTGAGGGTCTGGAGCACCACGCAGTACTGCTCGGTCTTCTTGCGGAGGTTCTCCAGCTCCTCGCTGGTCGCGTTCGGGGCGTCTATGTCGAACTTCGTCCTTATGGCCTCGAAGCCCACGGGCACCTCCCTGGAGGTTCCGAGCGTGCCCTGGAGGTCCAGGTCGCCCTCCACGATGACCTCGATGCGCTCAGTCTCTATGCCCATGGCCTCGGAGACCATCTGGCACGTGACCTGAGCGCAGGCCGCCAGAGAGCCGAGCAGGAGATCCCCCGAGCAGGCCGCAGCCCCGGTCCCCCCGACGCCCGCGTGGGCCTCGG
>JACCZN010000344.1 GCA_013695915.1 Rubrobacter sp. | reverse complement strand
CGCTCGCACCGCCAGGTCGGCGTCGTCGATGCCAGGGGGAACGCGGCAGCCTTTACCGGGGAGGACTGCTTTGACTGGGCCGGAGACGCGACGGGAGATTACTACACCGTCCAGGGCAACATACTGGTCGGCGAGGAGACCGTGGGGGAGATGGGCAGGGCTTTCGTGGAGACTACGGGGTCTCTGGCCGACCGGCTTCTGGCGTCGCTCGCGGCGGGGCAGAGGGCGGGAGGCGACTCCCGGGGCAGGCAGTCCGCGGCTCTCCTCGTAGTACGAGAGAACGGTGGCTACGGGGGGCGCAACGACCGGGCGCTGGACCTGCGCGTAGACGACCACCCCGAGCCCATAGAAGAGCTGCTTCGTATACGCAGTCTCCACGAGCTCTACTTCGGGGAGGTGAAGCCGGAGGACGTAGTAAAGCTCGACGGCCGTGCGAGGGAGGACGTAGCGTCCATACTGCGGGGCCTGGGGTACCTCCGGACAGGGCATCCGGCGGGCGACGGGGAGCTGTACCACGCGCTCGGAGCCTTTATCCGGACGGAGAACTTCGAGGAGCGCGAGCAGGAGCGGGGTTACATAGACCTCGAGGTGCTCCGTGCCCTGCAGAGCCGGAGATGAGACGCCGCGCCCGGTGCTGCGGTGGATCCCGGACAGTCTGTGCCCCGCACCCTCTGTAGTCTAAGATACGTCAGGAAGAGAGCTTAATGATCTCGACGGTAGTAAGGTAGTCAGGGCTATGGCGATGCTCGAAGTGAACAACCTGAAGACGCACTTCAAGACCCAGGACGGTATCGTGAAGGCGGTGGACGGGGTCTCATTCTCCCTGGAGCCCGGTGAGACCCTGGGGATAGTCGGGGAGTCGGGCTCGGGCAAGAGCGTCACGGCGCTATCGTTGATGCAGCTCAACTCCACGCCGCCGGGGTACTATCCGGAGGGCGAGGTAATATTCGAGGACCGGAACCTCCTCGAGGCCTCCGAAAGAGAGATGCAGAGGATCCGGGGCGACGACCTCGCCATGATCTTCCAGGACCCCATGACGAGCCTGAACCCGGTCTTTACCGTGGGCAACCAGATCACGGAGGCCATCCGGCTCCATCAGGAGGTCTCAAAGAGCGAGGCCCGCCAGCGGGCGGTACAGGCCCTGCGGGACGTCGGGATACCGAGGCCCGAGGAGCGGGTAAAGGACTACCCCCACCAGTACTCCGGCGGCATGCGCCAGCGGGCCATGATCGCGATGGCCCTCTCGTGTAACCCGAAGGTGCTCATAGCCGACGAGCCGACCACCGCTCTGGACGTGACGATACAGGCCCAGATCCTGGAGCTCATGGCGGACATCCAGGAGAGGTTCGGGACGGCAATCATCATGATCACCCACGACCTCGGCATCGTAGCCCAGATCGCCGACAAGGTCACGGTAATGTACGCCGGTCGTGCCGTCGAGCAGGGGACTACAGAGGACATCTTCTACGACCCCCTCATGCCCTACAGCTGGTCCCTGCTGCGCTCGCTGCCGCGCCTGGACATCGCCGGGGAGACCCGGCTCCTCCCCATAGAAGGGCAGCCTCCCAGCCTGATCTTCCTCCCAGAAGGCTGCAACTTCAGCGGCCGGTGCCCGTTCGTCAAGGAGGAGTGCCTCACCATCGACCCGGCCCTGGAGGAGAAGAAGCCCGGCCACCACGCGGCCTGCATCCTCTCCGTGGACGAGATAGAGGCCCGGGAGCGTGAGGCCGACAGGGAGCTCGGCGTCCGGGAGGAGGCCGGCTGATGAGCGCGTCGAGGAACGTGAGCACCACGAGCGCCGCGGGCAGCGAGTACCTGCTCGAGGCAAAGAACGTGAAGATGCACTTCCCCATAAAGGCCGGGGTGCTCAAGCGGACGGTCGGGCACGTAAAGGCTGTGGATGGGGTGGACCTGCAGGTCAGAAAGGGCGAGACTCTGGGTCTGGTCGGGGAGTCCGGTTGCGGCAAGAGCACCCTCGCCCGGGTGATGATGCGGCTCCTGGAGGCCACCGAGGGCGAGGTGCTCTTCGAGGGCGAGGACATCCTCTCCTACAACCGGCGGCAGATGCTCCGGGTGCGCCGGAACATGCAGATAATCTTCCAGGACCCCTACGCGAGCCTGAACCCTCGCATGACCATCGGCAACATAATCGCCGAGCCCCTGAAGACCCACAAGATAGTAGAGAACGGCTCGGGGACAGGAGACGGCTCCGGGAGCCGGGGCTGGCAGAAGCGGCGGGTGCAGGAGCTCCTGGAGCTCGTGGGGCTAAGCCCCGAGCACTACAACCGCTACCCCCACGAGTTCTCCGGCGGCCAGCGCCAGAGGATCGGGGTGGCAAGGGCCATCGCCCTGAACCCGAAGCTGATCATCTGCGACGAGCCGGTCTCGGCGTTGGACGTCTCGATCCAGGCCCAGGTCGTGAACCTCCTCGAGGACATCCAGAAGGAGTTCGACCTTACCTATATCTTTATCGCCCACGACCTCTCGGTAGTGAAGCACATCTCCGACCGCGTGGCGGTAATGTACCTCGGCCGGATAGTGGAGACCGCGGACCGCACGGCGCTCTACAGCGAGCCCCGCCATCCCTACACGAACTCCCTGCTCTCGGCCATCCCGGTGCCGGACCCGAAGAAGGAGCGCGAGCGGCGCCGGATAGTGCTGACGGGCGACGTGCCCTCACCGGCGAACCCTCCGCCGGGCTGTACCTTCAACCCCCGCTGTCCCCGGGCCAGGGACTACTGCAAGGAGAACGAGCCCGCGCTCGAACCTCAGGGCGGCTCCCAGGGAGACCACCGGGCCTCGTGCTTCTTCCCCGTGCTGGAGGGCCAGAAGGTGGACGAGCATGTGGAGAGCGAGCCTTACCGGGCCCGGGCCGGAGAGTAGTACCATAGAGCGGCGCCTGGCGGTCGTACTGCTCCTGCTGGCATGTTTCGCCCTCTACGCCTGCGGCGGCGAGCGAACCCGGGAGGAGCCACCGCGCGGCGCCGGGCTATCCGATGACGAACCGGCGCCTCGCGGCCGGGTGGAGCAGGGAGGCGCCGCCAGGGTGGTACTCCCGGAGGAACCCGCCTGCCCGAACCCCTACCTCGCCCGGTGCTCCGGAGCGGAGGGCCTCTCGGGGGTGGTGCTGGAGTCTCCCCTGGCACCGGCGGGCTCCTCGGAGCACCGGCCGATGCTCGTAGAGGCGGTGCCCTCCTATGAGGACGGGACGCTCGCGCTGGCGCCGCTCACGGTCGAGCTGCGGCTCCGGGAGGGTGTTACGTTCTCTGACGGCGAGCCGCTCACGAGCGGAGACCTCCGCTGGACCTACGAGGCGGCCCGGGACCTCGCGCGGAGCCCTGGAGAGGAGATACACTCGCCCTACTCCGGATTCGAGCGGCTCTCGCGGGTCGAGACGCCGGACCCGCGCACAGCACGCCTCGTCTTCGACGAGCCCTACGCCCCGTGGCGGGAGCTCCTGACCGCCCCGGTGCTCCCCGGCCACGTCTACGGGGGAGAGGACCTCGCGGTCCCGGACCTCGGCGGCAGCCCCGTCGGGAGCGGGCCTTTCGTCCTGGAGGAGCGGGAGGCCGGGGTGATGAGGTTCGTAGACAACCCGCACTACTGGGTGGACGCGGACAACCCGCGCTCCAGGGGGGAGGAGCCGCTGCCGAACTTCACGGAGCTGGAGATAAGCTTCGACGGTCCCGCCGGGGCAGCGGAGGCCCTCTCCACCGGTGAGGCGGACTTCGGCGTGGTGACGCCCGGGGCGCGGGAAGAGGGCCCGCTCCCGGGGGACCTCCTGACCTCGCCCGCCGCTCCGGTCCGGGTAGAGCAACTCCTCCCGGACTCCGTTTCCCCTCTCCTCGGGGACCGGCGGCTCCGGGAGGCCGTCTTCCGGGCCGTGGACCGCTCGGCTCTGCCCGGAGCGTCCGTCGGCGCAGCCCCGGTGGCGCAGAGCTACCTCTCCCCGGAGGCCGATAACTACCTCCCGGCGTGGGAGGGATACGAGCGGGACGGAGGCCGGGCCGGGGAGGCCGGACCGCCGGACGAGCCGCTCCGTCTCGTCTATCCGGAGAGCCCCGGGCGGGAGGAGGTGGCGCGGGCCGTGGCGCGGGACCTTGAGGAGGCGGGGTTCGAGGTCGAGGACCGGGGGCTGAGGCCCGGGCAATTCTTTGGGCAGGCTCTGCCGGACGGGGAGTTCGACCTCGCGCTCTTCGCCGGCGGCGGGGAGGCCGGGAACGAGGCCCTGATCCCACACCTCCCGACCGGCAGCGCCTCCGCTCTCGGGGAGAGCCTCGGTGGTTCCGGGGAGCTACGCGAGAGGGCCCAGGAGGATCTCGCCGGTGAGGAGGCGGTGCTCCCGCTCTTCGTGTGGCCGGAGGAGTATGCGTGGTCGAGCAGGCTCCACGGACCGGAGCTCGGGGCCCCGGTGGACGGGCTGCTGTGGAACGTCCGCGACTGGGGCTTCTACGAGTAGCCCGGCGGGGTCCTGCCGGTGTGGGAGGTAGTAGAATCCTCGTGTGTGGAGAGAGACCTTCAAGAGCGGCCGCCGCGTCTCCGTAGGGGGGGTATTGTTGGTACTTGCGGTGCTCGCGTTCGTCGCCGGGGCTTACGTGTACGGAAAGTCCCAGAGCCCGGCGGGCCTCGCGGAGGAGGACCAGGAGAGCCTGACGCTCTACGCCGAGGCGCTCCAGGCCGTGCGGGAGGACTACGTGGACCAGGAAGCCATAGACTCCCGGCAGCAGACCTACGGCGCGATAGAAGGCATGATCGACAGCCTCGGCGACCAGGGACACACGCGCTTTCTGAGCCCCGATGAGGTAGAGCGCAACCGCGAGGGGCTCTCCGGGAGCTACGTCGGGATCGGGGTCCGCCTCGAAGATGAGGAGGGCCGCGCCGTGGTGGCCTCGCCCATCGACGGTTCGCCCGCCGAGCGTGCGGGTATAGAGACCGGCGACGTGGTCGTCGCCGTGAACGGTGAGAGCGTGGAGGACGAGAATATAACCGAGATCTCCGAGCGGGTCCGGGGGCCGGAGGGCAGCCAGGTAGAGCTGACCCTGCGCCGGGACGGGGAGGAGCGCGAAGTCTCCCTGGAACGGACCGAGCTCGAGGTCTCCTCCGCCTCCTGGCACCGGATACCGGGCACGGAGGCCGCGCACCTGCGGCTGTCCTCCTTCTCCTCCGACAGCGCGGAGGAGCTCGCCGGGGCCGTGGAGGGGGCGCGGGAGGCGGGGGCCGGGAAGCTCGTGCTCGATCTCCGGAGCAACCCGGGGGGGCAGTTGGATCAGGCGGTGGAGATCGCCGACAGCTTCCTGGAGCCGGAGAGCATTATCTACATCCGCGAGGACTCCTCCGGGGAGAGGGAGGAGGTCGCGTCCTCGGAGCCCGACCCCCTGGAAGCCCCGCTGGTGGTCCTCGTGGACGAAGGGTCGGCCTCCAGCTCCGAGATCGTGGCCGGAGCCCTCCGGGACAACGGCCGGGCCGAGGTGGTCGGCACCCGGACGTTCGGCACCGGCACCGTGCTCTCGCCCGTCACCCTGGACGACGGCTCGGAGATACTGCTCGGCGTCGCCGAGTGGCTGACCCCCGATGGGGACTTTATCCGGGAGAGCGGTATAGAGCCGGACGTCGAGGTCAAGCCCGGCGAGGACGGTGAGGCCCTGACCCCGGACGCGGAGCAGGACCTCTCGCAGGAGGAGATCCTGGACCGGGACCCCCAGCTCGCCCGCGCCCTGGAGATACTCGGAGAGGCTTAGCAGGCAACGGCCGCCCCGGCGGCGCGGAGGAGTGCTCGTGGACTTGAAGCGGCGTGTACTAGGCGGAGCGGTGAGCGGCGCGGGCGGCGCCGTTGCGCTCACCGGCCTGCGCAAGCTCCTGGCCCGGTCCGGGCTGGTGGGCACCACCGCCCCGGAGCAGGTCGTGGAGCGTCTCCGGGAGCTCGGGCTCTTGGACGGTCTCTCCCCGGAGGCTCGGCGCGCCCTGACCGTGGGCGTCCACCTCGCCTACGGCGTCGGGATGGGTGCCGCCTTCGGTCTCCTCCTGCGGCGGGAGCGGGGCGGCCCGGCAGAGGAGGCTGCCGCCGGCTCCGCGCTCGGCATCCTCTCCTGGGGCGCCGGGTGGTCGAGCTGGCTGCCGCTCGCCGGGGTCCACCTGCCGCCCTGGAAGCAGC
The DNA here is from genome assembly GCA_013695915.1 of Rubrobacter sp. Taxonomy (GTDB): domain Bacteria; phylum Actinomycetota; class Rubrobacteria; order Rubrobacterales; family Rubrobacteraceae; genus Rubrobacter_A. The sequence goes on along the minus strand of JACCZN010000344.1, from coordinate 7,346 downwards.
GCACCCCGAAGGTCCTGCTGCCGGTCCTGGACCACGCGTTCTTCGGCGCTGTGTGGGGGATTACGTACCGGCTGCTCCGGCGCGACTAGGGTATACGGTGTAACCGCAAGGCCCGTTCGTAGAGACAGAGAGAGGAACAATGGCTCAGCGCGTAAACGAGAGCATAGAGGTAGGGGCACCGCTAGAGGATGTCTTCGCCTACTGGTCCAACTTCGAGAACTTCCCGAAGTTCATGCAGAACATCGAAGAGGTCCGCATGACCGGAGAGGACATGAGCCACTGGAAGGTCAAGGGCCCCCTCGGCAAGAGCGTGGAGTTCGAGGCCCGGACCACCGAGATGGACCAGAACCGGGGCATCGGCTGGAACACCGTCGAGGGCGAGGTGATGACCGCCGGTGAGGTGAAGTTCGAGGAGCTTCTGCCGGACCGCACCCGCGTTGAGGTCACCATGAACTACTCCGACCCGCCCGGCGGCAAGGTCGGCGAGGTGGCGGCGGAGCTGCTCGCCGACCCCGAGAAGCGGCTGCGCGAGGACCTCGAGAGCTTCGAGAAGATAGTCGAGCGCGGCGAGCTCGGCGGCTCCGGGAGCCAGACGGCCAGCCGGTAGGGTACTCCGCGTTCGGGTAGCCCCGTATTCGGGTAAGATAGGGCTGCCGGGCCAGGTTCAGCCTCCCGGCAGCCCTATACGTTCGAAGGGGGGATGGCTCTTGTCCATCGCGATAGTATCTTTCATAGTCCTCGTGCTCGTGGCTATAGTCCTGGTACCGGTCCTGGTCCGGGTGTTCGGAGAGGCAGCAGGCCGGAACCAGAACCGGCCGGACGACGAGGAAGAGGGTAGAGAAGAACAGGACCAGAGTGGGGAAGAGCAGGAGCGGAGAGAGTAAACCCGCCGGGAGGCAGCTAGTCCAGGAGGTCCCGGAGGCTCGCCGCGTGCGGGCTGGTCTTTATCTTCGCCAGCGCCGTTAGCTGTATCTGGCGGATACGCTCGCGGGTGACGTCGAACCTCTCGCCGACCTCCTCCAGGGTCTTCGGCTGGCCGCCGGTCAGGCCGAACCGGTACTCCAGGACCCGGCGCTCGCGCTCCGGCAGGCAGCCTAGAGCCTCCTGCATCCGGGCCTTCAGGAGCGAGGTCTTGGCGAGGTCGTGGGGGGTCTCCGAGTCGTCGTCCGCGATAAAGTCCCCGAGTTCGGAGGAGTGGTCCTCGCCGACCGGGGTCTCCAGCGAGACCGAGCGGCGGCTGACCCGGCGGATGCGCGAGATCTCCTCTATCTCCACCTCCATGATCTCCGCTACCTCCTCGTCCTCGGGGTCGCGGTTTAGCTCGGAGGCGAGGCTGCGCTGGATGCGGTAGTACTTGTTGATCTTCTCCACCATGTGGACCGGCACCCGGATGGTGCGGCCCTTATCGGCTATGGCGCGGGTTACGGCCTGCCGGATCCACCACGTCGCGTAGGTGGAGAACTTGTAGCCCTTGCGGTAGTCGAACTTCTCGACCGCCCGCATCAGGCCGATGTTCCCCTCCTGTATGAGGTCCAGGAGCGAGACGCCCCGGCTCGCGTACTTCTTGGCGATGGAGACCACGAGCCGCAGGTTGGCGCGGGTCAGGTGTGCCCGGGCCCGCCGGTCGCCGCGCTCGATGCGCTTCGAGAGGTAGACCTCCTGAGCCTTGGTGAGCAGCGGGGTCTTGCCGATCTCGTCCAGGTACATCTGGACGGCATCCCCGGTGTAGCGGGTGCGGAGGTCGCTCTCCAGGACCTCCTCAACGATCTGGATGTCCTCTTCCTCCCGGACGGCGTCGCCGAGAAAGCCAGCGTCCAGGACCTCGACCCCGTGCTGGCGGAGCAGGGTGTAGACCTGGCCTATCTCCTCGGTGGAGAGGTCCACCTCGTGGAGCAGTTCGAGGACTTCGGCGGACTCCAGGGTGCCGGTCTTCTGACCGGCCTCGAAGAGTTCCTGGACCTCCTCTATCTCTCGCAGATCGCGCTGGGGTTGCAATCTTCCCTCTAACTCGGGGCCTTCTCTGTGGAAACTCTCGTGTCACCTTCCACGTAATATATCCCAAATGCACCAAAGATCAACGGAGGCCGGGTGTGACACGGCACACCTTCCGGGTATACCCTTACGTACTATGAACGCGCCGCGCGTACCGGGTTACCGGACGGCGAGCCAGAGCGAAGGAGAGATCTGCCTTGATGGGCTTGAGGAGCTTGTACAGGACGTTCAACGAGACCCGTAAATCTACCCGGGAGCGTGCCACCCTGGTCGTCACGGGGAACTCCCCGGGAGCCGCGAGGCTGGCCTCCGTGCTGGGGGCCGGTCACGGCGTCCGGGGCGGCGAGGTACTGCTCTCCGTGGAGAAGGAAGAGGGTGAGACCCGGATCGGGATCTCCGGCGAGGCCGTCGAGAGCCCGGGCGAGATCGTGCTGCCCATGAGCCTCCCCACGGCCCCGGAAGGAGAGCTACTCAAGGATCTCATCCCCCTCGTAATAGATTCCCTGGAGGATGAGTACCTGGTACCTCTCGGTCGCTCCTATGGGGTGTTTCGCCGTCCCGTCTGCGAGGAGTTGATCCGGAAGAACGCGCGCCAGAACGCGCTGGTCGGGGCGCTGCCCGTCCCCGGGGCCGACCTCCCGGTGATGACCGCGAACCAGGGCCGGATGGTGCTGAGCATAGCCGCGGTCCACGGCGAGGAGCTCTCCCTCGACCGGGCGCGAGAGCTACTCGGGGTGCTCGGTGCCGGGCTCGGCCTCCGGGCGCTCGGGAGGCAGGTCGTAAAGCTCGTGCCGGTCGCGGGCTGGGCCGTAGCCGCCGGCATAGGCTACGCCGGGACGCTCGCGATGGGCCAAGCCACCCTGATCTACTTCGAGCGCGGCAAGCGCCAGCCCGGACCGGGGGAGGTCTCCGACCTGAAGACCCGCGCCATCGAGGAGGCGCAGGGCTTCCTCTCCCGCTTCCGGCGGGGCTCGTAGACCGGGGGCTCCGGATGCCGGAGCCCGGAGACCGCGGCACCCCGGGTACAATACGTCTCGTGTCCTTCGCGTTGTTAGGGACCCTCCGCCGCTTCGGGGGCCTCGTCTCCGGTCTGCGCCGGTACGCCTTCAGGATCGTGCTCTCCGTGGCCGCGCTACAGGCCGGTCTCATCGGTGTTCTCGTAACCCTGGACGAGCTGCGCAAGCGTCGGGAGGAGCCGCGGGACGGTTTCCCGTGGGAGGACCTCCCGGAGGTCGAGCTGGAGTCCGGGAAGAACCGGCTCAAGCTCTACACCTCGGGCTCCGAGCTCTACGAGGCGATGCTGGACGAGATAGAGGACGCGGAGCGCGAGGTCTTCATCGAGACCTTTATCTGGAAGGGCGACCGGACCGGCCGCCGGTTCGTGGAGGCCCTGGCGCGCAAGGCGCGGGAGGGTGTCGAGGTGTACGCCGTCTTCGACGGCCTCGCCAACGCCGTCGTGGTCCCCGAGGAGTTCAAGAGGTTCCCGGAGGAGATCCACACGCTGCACTTCCGGCCTCTGGACGGACCCACGAGGTTCGCGGACCCGCGCAGCATCTTCAGGACGCACCGCAAGATACTCTCCGTGGACGGGCGGGTGGCGTTCCTGGGCGGCTTCAACATCGGGTCTCTCTACGCCTCGGGGAGCTGGCGCGACACGCACCTGCGCATAACCGGCAGCGAGGTCTTCGAGGTCGAGAACGCCTTCATAGACTTCTGGAACGCCCACCGCGGCGAGGCCCTGCCCGAGATAGCCTCGCCCCGCGAGCGGGCCTGGAACTCCGACACCGTCCTGCACCGCAACGACCCGTACCTGAGGATCTTCCCCATCCGGGCCGTCTACCTAGAGGCCATCGACCGGGCGAGCAAGAACGTCTACCTCTCCAGCGCATACTTCATCCCCGACCGCGCCTTCCGGGCGAGCCTCAAGGAGGCCGCGAGGCGCGGGGCCGACGTGCAGGTGCTCGTGCCGGTCAACAGCAACCACGTAACCGCCGACTGGCTCTCCCGCCGCCACTTCCACGAGCTGCTCGAGGCCGGGGTCCGGGTCTTCGGCTACGAGAACATCATGATGCACTCCAAGACGGCCACCATAGACGGCGTCTGGTCCACCGTCGGCACCGCGAACATCGACCGCCTGAGCCTGCTCGGCAACTACGAGATAAACCTCGAGATCTACAGCGAACGCCTCGCCGGGCAGATGGAGCGGGTCTTCGAGCTCGACAAGACCAACGCCCGCGAGATAACGCTGGAGTCCTGGCAGAACCGCCCCCTCCCTGCAAAGCTCGCCGAACGGGCGCTCGCCGGCCTAGAACCTCTCTTCTAGCCTCTCGAAGCATCACAATGGTGCAGGTGAGGGAACGTCTGGGATACCTGAAGGTTCTTGAGGGCAACCTGCTCGTGTTCGTCCTGGGGGCGACCGCGCTGGGGCTCGTGTTGCCGGGTGTCGGGGAGGTCCTCTACCCGTTTGTAAACCCGCTGCTCGCGGTCCTCGTGTTCTCGATCAGTCTGACCTTCGATTTCGCTGCCGTGCGGGGGGTGTTGCGGCGGCCGGGCTACCTGGCGGTTGCGACCTTCCTCGTGTACGTCCCCATGTCGCTCGCCGGAGCCCTTCTCGGTCGGCTCTTCTTCGGCTCCGGGAGCCTCGCTGTCGGTCAGGCGCTGGTGGGCGCGCTGCCCACGGACGTCTCCGCGCCGCTGCTGGTCCTGCTGGGACGGGGGAACGTCGCCCTGGCGGCGGTGCTGAACGCGGCCAACACCGCGCTCGCGCCCTTCGTCGTACCGCCGCTCCTGTTGCTCCTGACCGGCGTGCAGTTCGAGGTGCCGCTGGGCCTGCTCGTCCTCGAGCTCTGCCTGGTGATACTCGTGCCCCTCGTGGCCGGGGTCGCGTTGCGCAGCCGGTACCCGGCGGGCGTTGCGGGCCTGGACCCGCTCTACTCTTTCGGCTCCTCCCTGGCGTACCTGATGCTGCTCGTCGCGGTCGTGGGGGCGAACGCCGGGATCCTCCTGGACTACGGCCTCTACGCCCTCGTGATACTCGCCGCCCAGCTCGCGCTGAACCTCGTCGGCTACGGGCTCGGGGCGCAGAGCCGATGGATAACGGAGGACCGCCGGGACCGCACCGCGTTCCTCTTCACCGTGAGCAAGAAGGAGTTCGGCATCGCCGCCGCCGTTGTAGCCTCCAGCGGTCTCCCCGAAGAAGTGCTGGTCCCGGCCGTCTTCTACGCGGTGGTGCAGATGGTCACCTCCCCGGTAGCCGTGCGGCTCCTGAACCGGAGGGACCGTTGACGGCCGGGCGGAGCCTGCTTCAGGCGGGCTCGACGAAGATAGAGGCGGCGAGGGGCCGGCCCAGGGAGAAGACGCCGCCCTCCTCATCTTCCACCGTCACCACCCCGTCCACCTCGCGGACCTCGCGCACCCGGATCCTGCTCCCCGGCCTCAGGCCCCGCTCCCCGAGGTAGGAGAGCCCGGAGGCGTTGTTGTCGCTGACGCGCGAGATCACCACGGTCTGATCCTCCGCGGCCTCGTCGAGGGGGAAGGTCTCCTCTGCGGGCAGGGTGCCGTCGGGCTTTGGGATGGGGTCCCCGTGCGGGTCGTGGGCCGGGTGCAGCAAGAGGTCCGCCAGGCGCTCGGTGAACACGTCGGAGACGGCGTGCTCCAGCCGCTCGGCCTCCTCGTGGACGTCCTCCCAGGAGTAGCCCAGGTGCTCCAGCAGGAACGTCTCGATCAGGCGGTGGCGGCGGACGAGCCGTAGCGCCTCCGACCGGCCTCTCTCCGTCAGGAGCGCGCCGCGGTACCGCTCGTACTCCACGAGGCCCCGTTCCTGTAGACGCCCGAGCATGTTGGTCACGGAGGCCGGGGCCACGGAGAGCCGGGCCGCGATGTCCTTGGTGGAGGCGTCGGAGGAGGCCCGGGAGAGCTCCCAGATGGCCTTCACGTAGTCGCCGACCGAGGTGGATGGAGATTGGTCCGTCACAGCTCCCTAACATTAGGCCGCACGGCCGGAGGATGCAACCATCCCGCCGGGATACCGTCGGGCCGTGGGCCGCAGAGCCACCTGTATAATGACCGCAACACACCTTCGGGAGGAGACGTTTGGCGCGCTGGAGGCTACTGGAACCCGATAGAGAGCTCTTCGCACAGCTCGAACGGAGCGGTCTCGACCGGCTCTGCGCCCGCGTGCTCGCCAACCGGGGCGTCACCCCCGACGCGGCCCCGGGCTTCCTGTCGCCGTCCCTGAAGGAGGTCTCCGCTCCCGAGGAGGAGCCCTGGCGCGTGGCCGCCCGGCGGGTGGTGCGGGCCGTGGAGGACGGCGAGCGTATCGGGGTCTTCGGGGACTACGACACCGACGGCATCACCTCCGCCGCCGTGCTCTACCTGGCGCTCTCCAATTACACCGACAACCTTACCGTCACGCTACCGACCCGCCAGACGGGCTACAGCCTCCTCGAGCCCTACGTGCGGGACCTCTTCGCCGAGGGGGTGGACCTGCTCGTGACCGCCGACTGCGGCATCTCCAACCGGGCCGAGGTCGAGCTGGCCGCGTCGCTCGGGATGGACGTGATCGTCACGGACCACCACATCCCCCCGGAGGACCCGCCGGAGTCACCGCCCGCCGTGGCGGTGCTGGACCCGAAGCTCTGGGACCCGGAAGACCCGCTGGCAGGGGTCGGGGTGGCCTGGAAGTTCGCCTGGGCGGTCGCGCGGGAGCTCGGTGACCCGGAGGGCAAGCGGCGCCTCGGGCGACTGCTGGACCTCGTCTGTGTCGGCACCGTCGTGGACATCGCGCCGCTCGTCGGGGACAACCGGGCGCTCGCCTCCACGGGCCTCAAGCACCTCAACCGCACGCTCGCGGGCCACGGGGCGCGGCCCGGCCTTGCGGCGCTCGTAAAGGTGGCGGGTGTGCGCGGCGAGCTCGACGAGGGGGACCTCGGGTGGAAGCTCGGGCCCAGGATCAACTCCATCGGCCGCATAAAGGACCCCCGGCCCGCGCTCGACCTCCTGCTCACCGCCGACAGCCGCGAGGCCCTGCGGATAGCCTCCCACCTCAACCAGCTCAACAGCGAGCGCCAGCAGCGCCTGCGCCGGGCCGTCGAGGCGGTGATGGGCGAGGTGGACCCCGGGCAGGACTTCAAGGTCGTGGTCTCCGACGAGACCGGCGGCCTCGCGGGCCTCGTGGCCGGCCGGGTGGCGGGTGCCACGGGCCGTCCGGCGGCCGTGCTCGGGCGGCGGGCCGACGGCTCCTACGGCGGCTCCGCCCGCGCCGGGGAGACGGACGTGGACCTCCACGGGGCGCTCTTCGCGGTCCGGCACCTGCTCGGCCACTGGGGCGGGCACCGCAAGGCCGCCGGTCTCTC
>JACCZN010000342.1 GCA_013695915.1 Rubrobacter sp. | reverse complement strand
CCGAGGACCCCGCTCTTGGCCTCGAAGATCGTGGAGGTGTAGTAGTCGAACCCCCGAACGAGCCGCTCGTCCACCTCGTAGGGTATGCCGAGCGCCTCCAGCCCCTCGCGGACCGCCGCGAAGTCCGCCTCCGCCTCGGGGCTCAGGAACTCCCCTATCGAGGGGGCCTCGTCCAGCAGCGCCTGGGTGTTGGGGTCCTTGGAGTCGAAGGTCCTCAAGGGGTTCACGTCCATCCGGGAAACGGAGTCCGGGTCTAGCTCCGAGCGGTTCTTCTCCAGGAACGCCCGCAGCTCGGGTATGTAGCGGCCGCGGGTCTCGAAGTCGCCGAGGCTGTTCAGGTAGACGACCTCCTCCCGGACGCCGAGGGCCCGGTGGAAGTTGTAGAGCAGGGCTATCACCTCCACGTCCACCAGCAGGTCGGCGGAGCCCAGGACCTCGACCCCGATCTGGCTGTGCTGCCGGTAGCGGCCCCTCTGCTGGCGCTCGTGGCGGAACATCGGACCCGCGTACCAGAGCTTCAGGGGCTGGGCGAGCTTGAAGAGGTTGTGCTCGACGTAGGAGCGGACCACCCCGGCCGTGCCCTCGGGCCGCAGGGCGAGCTCCCGCCCCGCCTTGTCCTCGAAGACGAACATCTCCTTGCGCACGATGTCCGACGCCTCCCCGGCCCCCCGCACGAAGAGCCCCGCCTCCTCAAAGACCGGCGTCCGCACCTCCGTGTAGTTGTGCGTCCGGAAGAACTCACCGGCCGTCTGCTCCGCCCACCGCCAGAGCTCCGGCCTCTCGTGCGGCTCCTGCCCGCCGCCCCCGCCGGGGAATACGTCGTAGGTACCCTTCGGTCCCCGGAAGCTCACGGGCCTACAGGATGCCGGGCGGCAGGTAGGGGTTGGAGGAGACCTCCTCCTCCGCGGAGAAGACCGGCCCGTGGCCCGCGTAGAGCCGGGTGCCGGGCTCCCACAGCGGCATCACCTTGCGCAGGGAGGTCTCTATCTCCGGCCAGGAAGCACCGGGAAGGTCCGTCCGGCCCACGCTCCCCGGGAGCACGAGGTCCCCCACGACCTGGTCGCTCCCGACCACGAACGTCACCGACCCCGGGGAGTGCCCCGGCGTGTGGATGACGTGCAGGGCAACCCCCGCTATCACGAGGTCCTGCCCGTCGCCGAGCGGCTCGTAGTCCCCCACGCCCGCGGACTCGGCGTCCTCGGGGTGGGCGTGGACCGGGGCTCCGGTCCTCTCCCGCACGGCGTCCAGCGCGCCGACGTGGTCGGGGTGGCCGTGGGTCAGGAGTATCGCCACGACCGGCTGTACGGTCTGGGCCAGTATCTTCTCCGGCTCCGCGCCCGCGTCCACGACGATGTCGCCTTCGGGGGCGTGTACCACGTAGGCGTTCACGCCGAAGCCGCCGAAGTCCAGCTGGACCTGATCTATCTCCGTCATCTCCTGCCTCTCCAGTGGTTCTCTATTGCTCCAGCGGGGTCCCGTCGCGGGAGACCCGGTAGGCGTCGTAGACGTCGGGTATGGCCCGGACCTTGCGCATGATCTCCTCCACGTGCTGCAGGCTCGCCGCCTTGAAGGCGAACCGGCTCAGGGCTGTACGGTCCTCTATGGTGTCCACCCGGGCGGAGAGTATGCTCACGTTCGCGTCGGAGATGGTCGAGGTTATGTCCTTGAGGAGGTGCATCCGGTCGAGCGCCTCCACGAGCAGCTCCACCGTAAAGAGCCGGCCCGGCTTCGACGCCCAGTCCACCTCGACGAACCGCTCCGGGTCGCGCTTCTTGAGCGCCCGCGTGTTGGTGCAGCCAGCCGTGTGGACCACCACCCCCCGCCCGAGAGAGACGTAGCCCACGATGTCCTCGCCGGGTACCGGGCTGCAGCAACGGGCGAGCCGTGTCAGCACCCCGCTCGACCCCACGACCCGGACCCCTGTCTCCTCGTCCGTGGCCGAGGTGTCATCCAGCGGCAGCGGGGCGAGCGCCGGGCTCTTCTTTGCCGGTTCGTCGGGCTTCTCATCCGGCGGCTGGACCCGCTCCAGGAGGCGGCCCGCCACGTTCTCCGCCGAGAGAGCCCCGGAGCCGACCGCGGCGAGCATGTCGTCCGGGGTCGGGTAGCTCGTGGCCTCGGCGACCTCCTGCCACACAGCGGAAGGTATCTTGGGAGACCGCTGCTTCTTCAGGAAGCTCCCGACCTTCTCGCGCCCCAGGGAGAGGTTGTCCTCGCGGTCGGCCTTGTTGAAGAACTGCCGGATCTTGTTCCGCGCCCGCCCGCTCTGGACCACCGTCATCCAGTCCCGGCTCGGCCCGTCGGAGGACTTGCTCGTGATGATCTCGACCCGGTCGCCGGAGACGAGTTCCGAGTCCAGCGGCACGATGCGGCCGTTGACCCTGGCCCCGATGCACCGGTGCCCGACCTCCGTGTGGACGTGGTAGGCGAAGTCCAGCGGTGTCGCCCCCGATGGCAGGCTCATCACGTCGCCCTTCGGCGTAAAGACGTAGACCTCGTCGGCTATCAGCTCGCCCTTCAGCGACTCCATGAACTCCGAGGCGTCCGTCGTCTCCTGCTGCCACTCCAGCATGCTCTTGAGCCAGCTCATCCGGTCTACCTGGCGGTCTTCCAGACCGTGCTTGTACATCCAGTGGGCCGCTATGCCGTACTCGGCCGTGGTGTCCATCTCGTGGGTCCGGATCTGGATCTCCAGGAGCTTGCCCTCGTTGGACATCACCGTGGTATGTAGCGACTGGTACATGTTGAACTTCGGCATCGCGATGTAGTCCTTGAACCGGCCCGGTATCGGCTTCCAGGCCGAGTGGATCACCCCGATGGCCCCGTAGCAGTCCCTGACGGAGTCCACGACCACCCGCAGTCCTGCGAGGTCGTAGATCTCGTTGAACTCCTTGTTGCGGCGGACCATCTTGTTGTAGATGGAGTAGAAGTGCTTGACCCGCCCGTGGACCTCGGCCTCTACCCCCGCTTCGCGGAGGTGCTTCTGGAGCTCCATCGCCGTGCCGTTTATGAATGACTCCCGGTCCCCCCGCCGCGCCGCCACCAGGCGCTTTATCTCCTCGTAGCGCCGGGGGTGGAGCGTAGAGAAGGAGAGGTCCTCGAGCTCCCACTTCAGGGAGTAGATGCCGAGCCGGTGAGCCAGCGGAGCGTAGATCTCCAGCGTCTCCGTGGCCTTGTTGAGCTGTGTCTCGCGCTTGAGGTACGCCAGGGTGCGCATGTTGTGGAGCCGGTCGGCCAGCTTGATGATTATGACCCGCACGTCCTTGCTCATCGCCACGATCATCTTTCGCAGCGACTCCGCCTGGGCCTCCTCCAGGTTCCCGGAGGGAAGCCGCTTGAGCTTGGTGACACCGTCCACGATCTCCGCGACCTCTTCACCGAAGCTCTCCGCGAGCGCCTCCTTGGTGGCCCCGGTGTCTTCGAGCACGTCGTGCAGGAGGGCTGCGGCGATGGTGACGGGGTCTAGCTGCAGATCAGCCAGGAGGTCCGCCGTGGCTAGCGGGTGGTGGACGAAGGACTCGCCGCTCTTGCGCAACTGGCCCCGGTGGGAGGCGTGCGACGTGGCATAGGCCCGGGCGATCAACTCCTCGTCAGCCTCCGGGTTGTACCGGAGCACCTTCTCTATGAGCGAGGAGATAGTGACCTCCGGCTCCCGGACGGCCTTCAGGTGCGGGTCTTTCCTTACGGTCTCCATGCGGGGATTCTAGCACCGGCAGCCGGGGACCACGGTGCAGGCTGCCACTACCCGCCGGGCGGTGGCTCCTCTCCCTCTGCTTCCGGGACGTCGTCCCTCTCCAGGGCGCGCACCCGGTACTCCAGTTGCTCCAGGCGGAAGACGAGGTCCTCGTAGTCCTCGCGGTTCGGGAGCCCGGCCCCGCGAAGGCCCTGCTGCAGCGAGGCGTCCAGGAGCGACCGGGCTCCCCCGGAGCGCTCCCTCGCCCGGTCCAGCACGTTCTCGACCAGCTTCCGCCCCTCCTCGCGCTCCAGGCGTCCCTGCTCGATCAGGCTGGAGACCCGCTCCTCTATCCGCTCGCGGGTCGCCGCCGCGGCGCCTATCTGCAGAAGTATCAGCCGTTCGAGCGTCTCTCGCATCTCAACCCTCCTGTAGACCGGGGCCCGCTGGTCACCCACATCATATCCGAAGCTCCCGGCCGGGGTCTG
>JACCZN010000119.1 GCA_013695915.1 Rubrobacter sp. | reverse complement strand
CCTCCTCGATATCCCGGACGCTACCGTGCTCGGCGACCTTCTTCATCAGGTCCTCGGAGTAGAAGCCTCGCTCTTTGGCGATCTTCACGAACTCGGGGTTGACGTCGGGCATCTCCATGTCGGCCTGGCGCCGCATGAAGGCGACGGCAAAGAGCGGCTCGATGCCGCCCGAACAGCCGGCGATCATGGAGATGGTTCCCGTCGGCGCAATGGTGGTGACGGTCGCGTTGCGGACCCGGTCGCCGCGCATCTCGTGGCGGGAGCCCTCGAAGTTCGGCATCACGCCGCGCTCCTCGGCGAGGTTGCGGCTCTCCTCCCACGCCTCGTCGTCCACGAACTTCATCACCCGCTCGGCGAAGGCGAGGCCCTCGTCGGAGTCGTAAGTGATGCCGAGCTTTATGAGGGCGTCGGCGAAGCCCATCACGCCCAGGCCGATGCGGCGGTTGCCGCGGCTCATCTTGTCGATCTGGGGCAGCGGGTAGTTGTTCTGCTCGATCACGTTGTCCAAAAAGCGGATCGCCGTGTGGATCGTCTCGCGCAGGTCTTCCCAGTCGAGGTCCCCGGTCTCCTCCCGGTAGAACTTATCCAGGTTGATCGAGCCGAGGTTGCACGAGTCGTAGGGCGGCAGGTGAGCCTCCGAGCACGGGTTCGTTGACTCTATCGGGAACTGCGGGGTCGGGTTGTCGCCGTTGATCTTGTCTATAAAGACCACACCGGGCTCGCCGTTGAGCCACGCGCCCTCGACGATCTTCCCGTACAGGTCCCGCGCCCGGATGGTCTCGACCGTCTCGCCGCTGCGGGGGTTTTTGAGGTCGAAGCCCGAGTCGCTCTCGACGGCCTCCATGAACTCGTCCGTGATCGCGACCGAGATGTTGAAGTTGTTGATCTGGTCGCTATCTCTCTTGCACTCGATGAACTCCTCGATGTCCGGGTGGTCCACCCGGAGGATACCCATGTTGGCTCCACGACGGGTTCCGCCTTGCTTTATGTGCTCGGTAGAGGCGTCGTAGATCGCCATGAACGAGACCGGCCCGCTGGAGACGCCCATCGTGCTCTTTACGAGGTCGTTCTTGGGCCGTAGCCGGGAGAAGCCCATGCCCGTGCCCCCGCCGGACTTGTGGATGATGGCCTGGTGCTTGAGGGTATCGTAGATGCCGTCTATGGAGTCCTCGACGGGAAGTACGAAGCACGCCGAGAGCTGCTGAAGCTCCCTGCCGGCGTTCATCAGGGTCGGCGAGTTCGGCATGAACTTCCGGCTCGTCATGAGCCCGATAAACCTCTCGCCCCACTCCTCGTAGAGCCTCCGGGCCTCTTCTCCAGCTTCGCTTCCCTTGAAGCGGAGCTCGCCCTCGGCGATGTTCGAAGCGACCCGCCGGAACATGTCCATCGGCTCCTCGACGGCCTCGCCCGTCTCGTCCTTCTTGAGGTAGCGTTTCTTGAGGACCGCTACCGCGTTCTCCGTGAGGTCCAGGGCCTCATCCGCCGCACGTCGCTCTCGTCCCTTCTCCACCAGTCTCCTCCCTCTCCTGTTACCTGCCGTTACCTATTCCGGATGCCTCGGGACCCACGGCCCCGGCGAGCCTCACGAGCTCCGACCGGAACTGGTCCACGTCCGTGTACTGCCGGTACACCGAGGCGAACCTGAGGTACGCCACCATGTCCAGCCGCCGCAGCCGGACCAGCACCATATCGCCCAGACGCCGCGATGTCACCTCGTGACGCCGCCGCTCCCGCAACTCCGCCTCGACCTCGTCCACGAGGTACTCGATCTCCTCCTCCGGGACCGGCCGCTTGGCGCAGGCCTTCACGAGCCCCGACCGCAGCTTCTCCCGGTCGAAGGGCTGACGCTCCCCGCCGCGCTTGGCGACCATGAGCTTCAGCGGCTCCCGGCGCTCGTACGTCGTGAAGCGCTTCTCACAGGAGAGGCACTGCCGCCGCCTCCGGACAGCGTCCTTCGTCTCCGAAAGCCGCGAGTCTATTACCTTAGTATCCTCGAAATCGCAGTACGGACACTGCACTTTTCTACCTCCGTCCGGCCCCGAATACCACATCTGGTACTCGGAGAAACTAGCACACCATATTTTCGTACCGCAACAGCAGCTATATAAACCTCAACGCGAGCTTTACCGGCCCTCAAAGGGCAACATTCCCATTACTAAGCGGCGTACGCCCCCGCCATCGGGGCGCAAATATTTTTCTGCGAATTTTCCCGAAAGGCCGTGAAAAGGGAAATGTGCAGCAAATTGTATACCTTTATCTCAAAGTTGGCCCTGAAGGTTGCCAGAGTGCTTCAGGGTAAGAATAGCATGTCGAAATGACTGTACCTGTGGTACAGGGTTATTATATTTGCGGGCCTGCGGGGCCTCGGAGCGTAGTATGCGGGGTCCCGGAGGAGCCCTGGCGGGAGAGTTTACCGGCTTTTGGGGCGGCGGTCTCTGAAGAAGGCGCGCAGGAGCTCGGCGGCCTCGGCTTCCAGGAGGCCGGCGGTGGTCGGGAAGGTGTGGTTGAGGCGGGTGTCGGAGGGGAGGTCGTAGAGCGTGCCCGCGGATCCAGCCTTCGGGTCGGGGGCGGCGTAGACGAGGCGTGAGATGCGGGCGGCGTGGGCGGCGCCCGCGCACATGGGGCAGGGCTCCAGGGTCGCGTAGAGGGTGCAGCCCGAGAGGCGCCAGGTTCCCAGGGCGGCGGCGGCGCGGCGGAGGGCCAGGAGCTCGGCGTGGGCGGTGGGGTCGGCCGCGGCCTCCCGCTCGTTGGAGGCTACGGAGAGGAGCTCCTCGCCGCGGGCCACGACGGCCCCGACGGGCACCTCTCCCCTCCCGGCGGCCTCGCGGGCGGCCTCCAGGGCGCGGCGCATCATCGCGAGGTCCACCACGGCGGCGGGGTCTTCGGGTTTAAGTTTCCGGGACACGAGTCCGATAATAGCAAGGTGGCGAACCGGAGAGCCCGGAGGAAGCTGTGTAGGCGGCAAGGAGGTCCGTGCGCGAGGGTCTGGCAGAGGGTGTATCCACGGCGCAGGAGGTCTACCGGAAGCTCGGCGCCTCTGTGCGGCGGGTGATCTCCGGCAAGGACGAGGTCGTGGAGTTGTGTCTGACGGCGCTGCTGGCCGGGGGTCACGTGCTCCTCACGGACGTGCCGGGGGTCGGGAAGACGACGCTGGCTAGGGCTATCTCCTCCTCCGTGGCGGCGGGGTTCTCCCGGGTACAGTTCACGCCGGACCTCCTCCCGGCAGACATCACGGGGTCGAGCATCTACGACCCCCGGGAGGCCCGTTTCCGCTGGGTGCCGGGGCCCGTCTTCGCCCCGGTGCTGCTGGCGGACGAGATCAACCGGGCTACCCCGCGGACGCAGAGCGCGCTGCTGGAGGCGATGGCCGAGGGTCAGGTGACGGTGGACGGTGAGACGCGGCCGCTGCCGGAGCCTTTCTTCGTGGTGGCAACCCAGAACCCGCGACAGTTCCACGGCACGTATCCCTTGCCGGAGGGTCAGATCGACCGGTTCATGGTAGCGACGAGCATGGGCTACCCGGAGCGGTGGGCGGAGCTCGCGGTGGTCCGCTCCCAGGTCGAGCGGCGTCCCCTGGAGGAGATAGAGGCGGTCGTCACAGCCGGAGAGGTGGCGGAGGCCCGGGAGGTGGTCCGGCAGGTGCAGGTCCACGAGGAGGTCGTGGGCTACGCTGTCTCGCTCGCCGAGGCGACCCGCCAGCACGAGGCCGTTCGGCTCGGGGTCTCGCCCCGGGGCTCCGTGGCCCTGGTGCGGGCGGCGCAGGCCCGGGCCGCGTGCCGGGGCCGGGACTTCGTGGGCCCGGAGGACGTCAAGCGACTCGCGCGCCCCGTGCTGGAACACCGCATCCTGCCGCACGGCGGCACCTCCTCCGGGGATGGCGCCGCGCACCGCATCCTCCACGAGGTACTCGGCTCGGTGGTACCCCCCGCTTGAGCACCGCGGGGATCAGCGCCCCAGCGGTCCGGGCGTGAGGCGGCTACTGAAGCCCGGGCTCCTGTGCGCGCTCGGCGGTGTGCTGTACCTGATCGCCACGAACACCGGGGCTGGCTGGCTGTACGTGGTATCGGCCGGAATAGGGGCCGTGCTCCTGCTCTCGGCTATCGCCACCCTGTGGAGCGTGAGCAGCATCGAGGTCTCGCGCAAGGCCCCGGCGAGAGGCGTCGCCGGGGAGCCCCTACCCTGCAGCCTCACGGTACACAACAGGGGACGCCTCCACCGATACCTGCTGGAGCTGCGGGACTCCTTCGGCGGGGAGAGCGGGGGCGGCGTAGCGGTGCGCGTCGCCGGAGGCGAGGCCGCAGAGGTGCGGTACATGCTCGAGAGCCCGCGCCGGGGGGTGTACCGGGACGGGGAGGTAAGGGTCGAGTCCGCAGCCCCGTTCGGGCTCTTCTACGGCCGCCGCCGCATCCGGGCATCCTCCGGGACCACCGTCTACCCCCGGACCTTCGAGGTAGCGCGGCTGCCGGACTCCGGAGCCGGTGCCCGCGGAGACCACAGCGACGCCTCCTCCCGGAGGGGCTCCGGAGGAGAGCTCTGGGGGGTGCGCGACTACCGGCCCGGCGACCCGGCGCGCCTGGTGGCCTGGCGGCGGAGCGCCCGCAGCCTCTCCGGTCACCCCGGGCGTCTCGCGGTCGTGGAGCTCGCAGAGGAGACCCGGCCACCACTCTCCGTCGCGCTCGACCTCGACCCGCGCGCACCCGCCGCGGCCAGGGAGGTGGCCGTCTCTGCCGGGGCCTCACTCCTGCTCCGCGCGCTGGCCGACGGCCGGGAGGTCGGGGCCGGGGCCGGGCCGGAGAATGCTCCCCTGCCGGACGGCGCGGACCGGGAGGGCGTCCTCTCGTGGTGTGCCGGGCTCCAGGCGTCGGGGCCGCCGGCGCCCGGAAGCTCGGTAGAGGTGGTGCCCACCTTGCGCGGCCTGCGCCCGCCGGGAGCCGGTACCGTGGTCTTAGTCTCGTGCTACGAGTTCGCGGGCCCCGGGCCGTGGATGACGGCCCAGGAGGAACGGGAGCACGTCGCCCGTCTCCGCGCGGACGGGCGGCGGGCGGTGCTCCTGGGCCCGGACGTGGCCGAGCCGCTGGAGCTCGGGTGAGCTCTCTGCTCCGGGGCGTCAAGCTGCGCTTGCGGCTGCCGGCCGGGAAGAAGCGTCCGCCGGAAGACTCCGTGGCGCTGCGGCTCTGGGTGCTAGCGGCGGTGCTTGTCGGAGAGGTGGCGGTCCTCTCGACCGGGCACTTCGGGCTCCCGACCGCCGTCCTCGTGCCGCTCCTCACCGTGGTGGCGTTCGTCGTCAGCTTCTACCGGCGGCGGGAGAAGAACTACCTCATAAAGGCCCTGCTCGCCGTCGGGGCGCTCGCGGCCCTCGCGGTCTTCTTCCGCGAACTTCTAACCTCCATCTACGATACGCGGGTCCCGCTCGCCCGGCTCTTCCTGTGGGTGCAGGTCATACACGCCTTCGACCTGCCCGCCCGCAAGGACCTCTCGTACTCGCTAGTCAGCGGCCTCGTGCTGCTCGCCGTGGGGGCCGTGCTCTCCACGAGCCTCCTCTACGGCGGGTTCGTTCTCATCTTCCTGCTCTGCGCCCTCGGCGCCCTCTCCCACCTCAAGCTCTCCGAAGCCCGGGAGCGGTCGGGTGGCGGGCTCCAGAGCTCCCGGGGGCTCGCCCGGGGCCTCGTCCTCCCCGGGTTCCTCGCGGTGGTGGCTGTGGGGTTCCTGCTCTTCTTCCTACTTCCCCAACGGCAGAGCATGAACCTCACCATGCTCCCGACCTCGGCCTTCCAGGAGATAGCGGCGGGCTTCTCCGGGGAGGTACGGAACCCCGACTACGACCTGCCCTCCGGCGATCCCTTCGACGGCCCTCCGAGGGCCATCACCCAGGACTCCTACCACGGCTTCAACCCGTACATGGACCTCCGCTCCCGGGGCCGGCTCTCCGACGAGGTCGTAATGAAGGTGCGTAGCGAGGAGACCACGCCGTACCGGGGCGTCGTCTTCGACGAGTACAACGGCAAGGGCTGGGAGACCTCCGCCGGGGAGGAGGATCTCGACACCCTCACCTCCGACGGGCCGCGCTACGATACGCTCGCGGCCCCGAACGTGGAGCCTGCGGAGGGACCGTCGCGGGAGGTCTCGCAGGTCTTCCACGTCGAGCGGGACGCTTCGAGCGTGATCTTCGGCGCCTACCACCCGGAAACGGTCTTCTTCCCGGCGAGCGGCATGAAGGTCGACCCGTACGGCTCCCTGCGCGCCCCGTACGAGGTGCCCGCGGGCTCGACCTATTCCGTGGTCTCCAGCGTCCCGAACACCAACCCCGAACAGCTCCGCACCGCAGGCACGGACTACCCCGACACCCTCCCCGAAGAGTACATCGACCTCCCCGAAGAGGGACTGTCGAGAACCCGGGAGCTTGCAGGGGAGCTTACGGAGGGCGCGAGCAACCCCTACGACGCCGTGAGCCGGATCAACGAGCACCTCAAGGAAGGGTACGCCTACGACCTCTCCATCGCGGTCCAGCAGCGGGAGATGGACGCCGTGGAGTACTTCCTCTTCGAGGAACGGCGTGGCTACTGCGAGCAGTTCAGCTCCGCCCTCGCGGTGATGGCCCGGTCACTGGGTATACCGGCCCGCATCGCCACCGGTTATAACCCCGGCGAGTACAACCCCTTTACCGGCTTCCACGAGGTCCGAGCCCAGGATGCCCATGCCTGGGTCGAGGTCTACTTCCCCGGCTACGGGTGGTCCGCCTTCGACCCCACCCCGGGCTTCGACTCCACCCCCTGGCAGTACCAAGAGACCGGCAACCTCCGGGGTAGCGCGGCCTTTCTCTTCCTCGCCGAGAGGACCGGCGAGGCCCTCACACCTGCCCTGGGACCCGCGGGCTCTCTGGTGCGGGGGTCGCCCGGCTCGAGCCCGCCAGCATACTGGCCGCCGGGGGCCTTCTGGCGGGCGGCGGCTGGCTCCTCGTGTACCTGAGGGGCCGCCTCTCCCGGCGGGACGGAGAGGCTGTCCGGCGCCCGGTCAGGGTCTCGGATGCCCGCCTCTACAGCCGGTACGGGGAGGTGGTCGCGGCCCTCGAAAGGAGCGGGGTCGGGAGGGAAGCACACGAGACGCCGGAGGAGTACGCCCGCCGGGCCGCGAGGGCGCTCGGGGAGCCCCGGATCTCCCGTCTGGGGGAGATATACATCTATGCCCGCTTCCGTGATACCGTACCCGCTAACCTGGTCGAGGAGTTCGACCGGATAGAGCCCGGGGTCCTGGCGGCCCTGGAGAGGAGAGCGACCGAGATGAACGGCACGAAAGCCCCGGCGAGGTAAGATGGAGGCTCTGGAGCCCCGGGGACAGCGCTTCCAGAGGTGCCTGGAGCGCTTCCGCACGGGCCACTCGTTCAACTTCCGGGGCGTAAACTTCTGGCTCGCCCCCGACCGGCATCTGGAGGTCAGGGTACACCCGGCCTGGCGGCGGGAGAACACCGCCGGGGAGGCGTCGCTCTGTGACCTGGAGTTCGCCAAGGCGGTCACCCGGCACCTCTCGCAAGAGAGCCCGGTGTTCGCCCGGGAGATAGAGGGCCTCACCTGGCGGTTCGTCCTGCTCAACGAGCAGGAGGAGACAGCCTACCTCTACTGTCCGAGCACGGACACGATCATCTGGTCCGTGAGCCTGCTATAACCACTACCCGGGTACGGTCCGGGCCTCGCCGGGCAGCAGGCGTCCCAGGGTCTCCAACGTCGTCTGGCTGGGCGTCGAAGCCGCGACGGTACGCCCGTATCCTTTGCCAGTCGGTAAGCCGTGACGGGTCAGCGCAAGGTCCCCGGGGCCGCCTCGGTTCCGCCGTGCACGCCCGCCCACTGCCGGGCGGGGAGACCCCAGAGCGCGATAAAGCCCGCTGCTGCGGCCTCGTCGAAGGTGCTGTTCGGGTCGTAGGTGGCGAGCTCCTTGCTGTATAGCGCTTTCGAGGCGGTGCGCCCGGCCACGGTCGCGGAGCCCTTGTAGAGCTTGAGCCGGACGGTGCCGGTCACCGCCCGCTGAGTCTCCTCGACAAAGGCGTCGAGGGCGACCTTGAGCGGCGTGAACCAGAGACCGTCGTAAGTGAGCTCCGCGTAGCGCTGCTCGACACCGGCCTTGAAGCGGAGCACGTCTTTGGTGAGGGTCAGGCTCTCGAGCTCCTTGTGAGCCTGGATAATGGCGGTGGCGGCGGGAGCCTCGTAGATCTCACGGCTCTTTATGCCGACGAGCCGGTCCTCGACCATGTCGATGCGGCCGACGCCGTGCTCCCCGACGATAGAGTTAAGCTCTACTATAAGGTCAACTAGCGGAAGGTCCCGGCCGTCGAGGCTCGTAGGCAGGCCCTCCGTGAAGCCGATCTCGACGTACCGCGGCCGGTCCGGGGCGTCCTCGGGCTCGGCGGTCATCTCGTAGACGTCGGGGGTTGGCTCGTGGTCGGGGTCCTCCAGGGGCCCGGCCTCTATGGAACGTCCCCAGAGGTTGGCATCCACGCTGTAGGGAGACTCTTTCGTCGCCGGTACCGGGATGCCGCGCTCCCGGGCGTACTCCATCTCCTCCGGGCGGCTCATGTTCAGATCCCGTACCGGGGCCACGACCTTGAGGTCCGGCGCGATGGAGGCTGTGGTGACGTCGAAGCGGACCTGGTCGTTTCCCTTCCCCGTGGAGCCGTGGGCGATGCTGGTCGCCCCCACCTCCCGCGCGGCCTCGACGAGCTTCTTCGCGATCAGGGGCCGCCCCAGCGCCGTGAAGAGCGGGTACCGCCCCCCGTACAGCGCGTTGGCCTTTATCGCAGGGGCCACGTACTCCTCCACGAACTCTTCCCGCGCATCCCGCACGAAGGCGTCCGCAGCTCCTATCTCGAGCGCCTTTACCTTTACGTCTACTTCAGGTTCACCTTGGCCGAGATCCAGGTACAGAGCGTAGGGTGTGGCGCCCTGCTCCTCGAACCACTTCAGGCACACCGACGTGTCGAGGCCGCCCGAGTAGGCGAGCACGACCTTCTCTCCTTGTAGCATCTCTCCTCCAGAGGTCTCTGAGGTCAACGGTTATCCGGGAGCCTCTCCGGCGGCGGAGAGGCCCTTCTTCATGGTCCAGGCGTTCCCCACCTGGAAGAGCTTCGCGAAGCTGCTCTGCTCGTAGAGCCGGAGTACCGGGTTGTCCCGTTCGACGCTGAGGCTCAGGGCACGGACTCCCCGTAACCTCGCCGTCTCCGTCAGGATGGCGAGCAACGCGGTCCCGGCGCCGAGCCCGCGGTGTCCCGGGACGACGGCGAGGGTCAGCTCGGGTACGGAGGGCTCTACGAAACCGTAGCCGGGCTCCTCCGGCGGCATGAAGCGGTACCAGGCCGCGCCCGTCCTGCTCGCCGTGGCGGGGTCCAGGTAGACCACGGCGGTATCGCCCGGCCGTCCCCAGCCTTCGAGGTAGCAGGCGACGTGGGGGTCGGAGAGGACCTCATCCCGCGGCGGCCCCGGCTCTTCCGGTCTCCAGGAGACGGCCTCGTAGAGCATGTCCCACAGGAACTCGAGGTCTTCCGGGCCGCCGGGCCGCGTGGTACCATCCGACCGCCCGACCAAGGGGTGGCCTACTCGCCGTTTCCGGCGGGCCGGGTCCGGGCGCGGCAGACGTCGGAGAGGAGGCTCGTAACCTCTACGGCGGCGGCGTTGTCGGGGGCTACTATCATGACGGTGTCGAGGCCCGCAACGGTGCCGACGATGCTGAGGCCTTTTACCCGGTCGAGGACGTTCGCGACGGCCCCGGCGGTCCCGTCGCGGGTGTGTATGACGACCAGGTTCTGTGCCGGGACGATGCCGAGCACGAAGCTCGGCAGGACCTCGATGCCGGTCATGCCGGGGGCGTGGGGCAGCGCGAGGTAGCGGCTGCCGACCTTCAGGACGCCGAGCTCGGCGAGGTCCCGGCTCACGGTGGCCTGCGCGACCTCGACCCCGGCATCGGCGAGGGCCTGGGCAACGTCCTGCTGGGTGCCGAGCTCCTTCTCCGCTATGAGACGGAGGATCAGGTCTTGCCGCGTTCCTTTATCCATGGACGAGTGCGAGGCTCCCAGGGTGCATCCCCTTCCTACTTCAGGTGCTCTAGCCCGAGGTCTTCGGGGTACCCGAGCGCGAGGTTCATGTTCTGTACGGCCGCCCCCGAGGCGCCCTTGAGCAGGTTGTCGAGCGCCGCGAAGAGCAGGAGCTTCCCGGCCCGCTCGTCCACGGCCGCCGAGAGCCGGACCCGGTTGGTGTGGGCCACGTGCGAGACCTGGGGGTAAGCCTCCCGCGCCTCCACGAACCGGCACCCCGCGTAGTCCTCCCCGTACCAGCCGAGCACGTCCCCGGCCTCCGGCACCTCGTCGAGGTCCACTACTATCGTCTCTAGCTCGCCGCGGTTCATCGGGATCAAGTGCGG
>JACCZN010000293.1 GCA_013695915.1 Rubrobacter sp. | reverse complement strand
TAGATTAGTAGGCAGCGGCGTAGGATACTACGACTGATCGAACCGAAAAGCGGCAAGAATTGGGGTTCGGATCGGCTCTTGGCTACCGGGATCCGCTTGAAGAAGGACTTTCCTACCGGCTCTCTAGAACCGCCCGAAGACCGTGCGGTCCGGGTCCGGAGAGATGGTTCCGCGCTGTCGCACCCAGTGGCGGCGGTACGTGTAGGACCTCAGCGGGAAGCGGCGATGCCTGCAATGCAGCCTCGCACCCTAGACCGCCGTCGGGTCCTCCGGGGCTCTCGGGGCCTGGAGGGCTGCGGTTCTATGCTGCTGCAGGGAATCCTCCACCCGGTCGACGAGGTCCAGCAGGTCCGAGAGCTGTATCTCTGCGACCTCTCGACGCTCGCCCCGGGCGCTGACCACCGACCCTCGTTCGCAGTTCGGGTATAGCTCGACCCAGCTCGGGACGCTCTTCTTTACCAGGGGGCTGACCCGGCTGCAGATCACCAGGTCCGGCCGCAGACGTTCTACCTTCCGGTCGAGGTCTCCCGGCTCGGCCTCGAACACCCCGGCGTCCGGGCGGAGGTAGCGGAGAGCCTCGGCGAGTCCTTCGCGGTAGGATTCTAGCTCGTTGGATATCAAGATTCGTATGGCGTTCATGCCGCTAATAATGGGCCGCACACGAGCAACGGCCATCGCCCAAAATAGTGATCTTTACCTAGCTTTGCTGGGCTAGGTCTACTTGGTCGACGAGGTCTAGCAGGTCCGAGAGCTGTATCTCTGCGACCTCTCGACGCTCGCCCCGGGCGCTGACCACCGACCGTGAGCCGTAGCCCGGGTAGAGCTCGATCCAGGATGGCAGGGCATGTACGGTGCCGGTTGCCCGGTCGCAGACCACCACGTGGGGAGCGAACCGCGATACCCGGCTTTCGAGGCCTTCCGGTTCCGCAGTCACCACCTCGGCCTCCGGACGCAGGTGGCGGAGAGCCTCCGCCAGAGCCTCCCGGTACGAGCGCAACTCGTTGGCTATCAGGACGCGCATTCTACCCACGCGAGCGGTAGCTGCTCGGAGAGAGCCTGTCCGCAGTGTAGATAGGTTCCTCCGCCATCTCATACCGGCCCGGCCGGAGAGAGCCCGGAGCGTATGCGACGTTCTCCCGGCGCCGGTGGGCGGCCGCGGGTGCCGGGAGTACCCGGCGCGTACTGCGCTGCTTCACGGGAGGGCTAACGGATCTCGACGACGCCGTGGCGCGCCGCGAACACGAGCGCCTGCAGCCGCGAGTGTACGCCGAGCTTGGTCAGGATGTTCACCATATGGGTGCGCTCGGTCTCGACCGTGATGTGGAGCTGGCGGGCGATCTCCTTGCTGTCCAGACCTCCGGCGAGTGCCTGGAGCACCTCTCTCTCGCGACGGGTGAGCTTCTCGATGGAGATCTGCGCGTCGCGCTCCTGCTGGCGCTTGCGGCTCACCATGCGGAGCATCTCTATGACCTCGTTCGGCGAGAGCAGGGCCTCCCCGGCCCTCAGCCGGCGGGCGGCGTCGACGATCTCTTCTATGCTGGCGCTCTTGTGCAGCATGCCGGAAGCCCCCGCCTCCACCGCCCGGGCGAAGTGCGCCGGCTCGAGGCTCGCGCTCAAGACCATCGCTATAGCCTTCGGGTTTACCGAAGCCAGCGCCTCGATCAGCTCGGCCCCGTCGCCATCGGGGAGCCCGAGGTCGATCACCGCTACGTCTATCCCCTCCAGCAATTCACGAGCCTCGGAGATCGAGCCGGCCTGAGCGGCCACGGTAAACTCCTGCTCCCGGTCGAAAACTACCGCCAGAGCCTGGCGGAAGGAGGCGTGATCCTCCACCAGCAGAACGTTCGTCGTATCTTCAGCCACGCGAGTCTCGACTATCATGTCTCTCTCCTCGAAGAACCTGCCGTGCCACCATTATGCCTCCGTCGCGGCGTCGCCGCCATCGTCTGCCCGGGCCAGCTTTTTCCTGCTCGATTGGAGTAGCTCCCTGGGCCAGATGTCCTCCTTTGCTAGGGATGGTCCCCGGTCAGACGGGTAACGGGAGCGCGGAAGCGTACCCACGTCCCCCTCCCGGGGGCGCTCTCTACCTCTACCTGCCCCCCGACCTCGAGGGCTCGCCGCCGCATCGCGGAGCTACCCATCCCGCCTCCGGAGGACTCCGGATCGAAGCCCCGTCCGTCGTCCGCGACCTCCACGAACGCCTCTTCTCCTTCACAGCTTAGCGTCACCCGGACATACCGGGCACCGGAGTGGCGCCGGGCGTTGTTCAGAGCCTCCTGGACGATGCGTAGCAGCTTTCTCGCCGCTACCGGCGAGATCTCCTCCGGGAAACCGTCCTCCATTTTCACCTCCACCTCCTGCGTACTGCGCGACATGCGGCGGTGCAACTCTAGCAGCGGCTTTAGCGAAGACGCGAAGGGTTCCTTCAGTATCTCCTCCAGGCGAAGCTCGAAGATGGCGGCCCTCATCCCCTCGACCGAGCGCCGGAGGGCGTCGATGATCTCCGTGAGGGCCGTATCCTCGTCCTCTGAGCACTCCCGCAGGACCTGAGCCTCCTGAAGAGCGTAGACGAGGTCTTGCAGGGCGTCGTCGTGCATCTCCTGGGCTATCCGGCTGCGCTCGGCCTCCCGCACCCGGACCAGATCCTCCTCGGCCCGCTTGCGCTCGGTCACCTCGTGGGCGACGACGCACATCGCCTCGCGGCCGGCGTAGGATATCGCGCTGGCGCTGACCTCGACGTCCGCCAGCGAGCCGTCCTTGCGGCGGTACTGCCGCTCGCCGATCGAGTGGTACCCCTCCGACACGATGCGCCGGGTGTTCGCCTCGATGCTCGCCCGGTCGTGCGCCACGAGATCGTAGATCGTCATGCGCTGGATCTCCTCCGCCGTGTAGCCGAGCGAGGCGCTGGTCGCAGCGTTCGACTCCACGATGGACCCGGTCTCGGCGTCCACGATAAAGATGTTCTCCGCGGCCTGCTCGACCACCGTGCGGTAGAGGTCCTCGCTCCGGCGCAGCGCCTCCTCGGCCCGCTTGCGCTCGGTGATCTCCCGCGAGTTGACGACGATGCCCCCGACGGCCGGGTCGCCGAGCAGATTGGTGCCGATGGCCTCGAAGTGACGCCACGAGCCGCCTTTGTCGAGAGTCCGGTACTCCACCACGGGATGAGCCTCGGGGTTCTCCAGGAACTCGGCGAAGATGTCCCGCAGCTCTCGGGCGTCGTCGGGGTGTATGAGGTCGAAGACGTTCTCTCCTATCCTCTTCTCGGGATCGAAGCCCATTACCCGCTTGATCGCCGGGCTCTCGTAGGTGATGTTTCCCTCGGCGTCCAGGATCGCCACAATGTCCGAACCGTACTGGACCAGGGACCGGAAGCGCTCCTCGCTCCTCCTGAGCGCGGCCTCCGCCCGGTGCCGCTCGGTCGTCTCGGTGGCGTAGACGCGCAACAGGTCGCTCCCCGGAACAGTGGAGATCGTCTGCAGGTAGTAGCTCTCGCCGACCCGGACCTCGCGGACGAGGGGGCGCCCGCCGGACGCCCCGATCTCGCGAGCCACCGACTCCAGGCCCGCGAGCATAGAATGTACGGGGCCTGGGGCGGCCAGCTCGGGGAACCGCTCCTCCGCGGCGGGGTTGAGATAGGTCGGCACGCCGTCAACGTCGGTCTCGACTATCGGGTTCGGGTTCATGAGAGGGTACGAGGCGAGCCGGTCCCGCTCCTTCTCCGACCGCTCGCGCTCGGTTACGTCGCGGATAAAGCCGGTGAAGAGCCGCTCGCCGTCCTTGAAGAACTCGCCGAAAGACATCTCCAGGGGGACCTCCCGGCCGCTCTCGTGCAGCCCGGGCAGCCTTATGGACCGCCAGTCCAGATGCCGCTCGCCGGTACTCACGTACCGTTCGAGCGAGTCCCGGTGGGCTCCCCTGAGGTACTCTGGCATCAGCATGGTGAGCGGCTCGCCAACCATCTCCTCCCCGGAGTAGCCGAACGTGCTCTCCGCGGCACCGTTGACGAAAGATATGCGGCCGCCCTCGTCGATCACGATAATCGCGTCCGAAGCGGTCTCCGCGACGACCCGGTAGCGCTCCTCGCTGTCCCGCAGCGCTTCCTCCGACCGCTTGCGTTCGGTAACGTCGCGGACGGAGGCGAGGACGAGTCGGCGTTCCTCCGCCTCGAACGGCCCCAGGCGGACCTCTACCGGAAAGGTCGTTCCGTCTTTGCGCCGGTTGGTCCCTTCGATCGTAAGCGGCGTCTCGAGGTCCATACCTCCCCACATCTCGGCGAGCGACTCGGGGGTGATGCCGACCTCGACATCTGTCACGGACATGCCCAGCAGCTCGCCGCGAGTGTAGCCGAGGCTCTCGCAGGCTTGCCGGTTGACGTCCACGAAACGGCCCTCCAAGTCGTGTACGAACAGGGCGTCCGCGGCCTGCTCCACCACGCGCCGGTAGCGTTCCTCGCTGCGCCGCAACTCCTCCCGGTCTCGACGGCGCTCCCGGCGCACCGCCGCCTCGCGCACCGCCCGCTCGACGGCCGGCCCGAGCAGGGCCAGGTGGTCCTTCATGATGTAGTCGTGCGCGCCGGCCTTCATCATCTCCACCGCCACGTCCTCCCCGATCCTGCCCGATACGACGATGAACGGCAGGTCGAGACCTCTGCGGTGCAAGAGCGCCAGCGCCTCCGTGGCGCTGAAGAACGGCATGTAGTGGTCGGCGGTTACGATGTCCCACTCTTCTTCGTCGAAGGCCGACTCCATGGCCTCGGCCGTGTCGACCCTCCTGGAGACCGGCGCGTAGCCGCCGCGCCGCAGCTGGCGCAGGAGCAGTACGGCCTCGTCCTCGGAGTCCTCGACCATGAGTATGCGGAGCGGCACGCTCATTCAGCCTCCCGTCCCTGTAGGCGGAGACTCGTTCAGGACCAGCCAGTAGAGCTTTAGCTGCTGCACCGCCTGGGAGAACTGGTTAAAGTCCACCGGCTTGCGGATAAAGCTGTTCGCCCCGAGGCCGTAACCGTCGATCAGGTCCTGCTCCTCCCTGGAGGAGGTCATGAGGACCACGGGCAGGAGCCTCGTCCGCCGGTCGGCCCGCAGATGCCGGAGCACCTCGAGGCCATCTACCCTGGGCAGTTTCAGGTCCAGCAGTACTACCTGCGGCATGACGCTGGTATCCCGCCCGGCGTAGGCTCCCATAGCGAACAGGTACTCCAGCGCCTCCACCCCGTCGCGCGCCACCACTATCTCGTTCGCCACGTTGCTCTTCTGCAGAGCGCGCACGGCCAGCGCCTCGTCGTCGGGGTTGTCTTCGACCAGCAGGATGACCTTCTTGTTCACGAGGCCCCTCGACGCAGCGTAAAGTAAAAGGTGGCGCCCTTTCCGACCTCGCCCTCGGCCCACACCCGGCCGCCGTGGCGGCCGATGACGCGCCACACGGTGGCGAGCCCCACGCCGGTACCCTCAAAGTCCTTCTCCGAGTGCAGACGCTGGAAGACGCCGAAGAGCTTGTCGGCGTAGGCCATGTCGAAACCCGCCCCGCTATCCCGCACGTAGTACGCTGCGGTCCGGCTCCCCCGGTGAGCGCCGTACCCGAACTCTATCGTGGCCTCCGGCTCATCCCCGGTGAACTTCCAGGCGTTGCCCAGGAGGTTCTCCAGCGCCACCCGCAGCAGCCCGGAGTCCCCCTCGGCGAACAGACCTTTGGCGATGACGAACTCCACCCGGCGCTCCGGCTGGGAACCCTCGAGGTCCTCCGCGATATCCGCGGCCAGTGCGCTCAGGTCCACGGTCTCCCGGCGCAGCGTACCGCGCGTCACCCGCGATAGGCCGAGCAGGTCGTCTATCAGGCGGCCCATGCGCTGGCTCGCGGCCCGCACCCGCCCGAGGTGCTCCTCGCCCTCCTTGTCGAGCTTGTCGGAGTAGTCCTCCAGGAGTATCTGGGAGAAGCCGTCGATGCTCCGCAGGGGAGCGCGCAGGTCGTGGGAGACCGAGTAGGTGAACGCCTCTAGCTCCCGGTTGGCGTCCCGGAGCTCCCCGCTCGCGCGCTCGGCCACGATGCGGCTACGGACCAGCATGAGGGTGGTGGCGAAGAGGACCAGGCTCACCGCGATACCGCTGACGAGCACCAGGAGCGGCAGCCGGGCCTCCGCTCTCTCCTCGAACTCGGGCAGGGTGCTGAAGTACAGGCTCCATTCCTGACCCGCCACGTCGAGCTGGCTGAGCTGGGAGAACCGGGCGTGGCCCGCATCTTTCGCAGCGTGCAGGATACCGTCTCTGTTGTAGAGGAGGTCTCCCCGTAGCGGGTCTCCATCGTAGACCTCGAAGTCTATAGCCGAGAACGAGTCCCCGAAGGCCCCTCCGAGCAACCGGTCCATCCTGAAGGTACCGAAGACGAACCCCTCGAGGGCGCGTCGGCGCTCGTCGACGGTCCCGTGGGGCTCGCCCTTACGGTAGATCGGCAGGTACAGCGCAAAGCCCGGCTTGAGGGTGAGGTCCGTGTTCTCGCCGGGCTGTGAGAGCACGTAGATCATCCCCGTGGCCTCCGGCGAACCAGTGTCTCGCGCCCGGTCCATCGCGGCGCGGTGCGCGGGCTCCGGGTACGGGTCCCGGCCGAGCATGTCCTGGTTGGCCTTGTTGGAGGGCTCGACGTACGTCACCGGAAAGTACTCCTCCCTCTCACCGCCGGGCCGCATCTCGGGGAGCCCCTCTTCCCGAAGCGTCTGGAGAGACTCTTCCCTCTCCTCGGACCCTACGTACTCTGCGTACCCCATGGCCTGTAGACCCTCGTAACGCCTCTCCAACTCTATGCCTTCCGCGTAGCTGCGCCACTCCTCGCGCTCGACCGATTCGCTCGCCAGAAAGAGGCCGCGGGCACCGAGCATCCCGTCGATGTAATCGTCCATACGCCGGTCTATGGCCTCCTCGGTAGTCCGCGAGGCTTCGTCGAAGAAGCCCCGCTCGCTGGCCTCCGTGCTCTGGTAGACGTAGTGCCAGGCGAACACCGTCAGGAGCAGCGCGACCACCAGGACCACGTAGGCCACCGCCGCCTGTCTCAGGTGCTTCAGGATCGCCTCGCTGCTCATACGGGTCTCTCTCGCTCTCCCGAACCCTCCACACCACAACTATGACGTTAATTACGATATATTCTACTTGCTTACGAATATTTCTCTATACATCTGCGCAGAAATTCCGGCACCGGGCCTGCACGACGAAGAACCCCTCCACTATATCCTTCGTGAAGAGCCCCCTGATACCGTTCCGGGCTATTGATGTCACAATGTCTCCACGGCTTCCACCCACCAGGGGTAACCGGTGAGCTGTTTGAGACGGGCGGGGTCTTCCCAGTAGGGTCCAAGCGCCCGGG
>JACCZN010000205.1 GCA_013695915.1 Rubrobacter sp. | reverse complement strand
GCGGGAGACTGAGAGCAGACCCTCTGCACCTGAACCGGATAGTACCGGCGGAGGAAAGCGTGGATACGGGCAGAACGACTAACTCTGCCGCCGCGCCTCCCTATACCGGCGCGGCGGCCTTTTCTATGGCCTCCCGCCGCCAGGAGGCCCTGCATTGCACGACCGCTTCCAGCTACACCTCGTAACCGACCGCAAGCAGGCCCGGGGAGACCCGGCGGGCGCCGCTGCCGCCGCCGTGCGCGGGGGCGTGGACTGGGTGCAGGTCCGAGAGAAGTCCGGTACCGCCCGCGGCCTCTACGAGACCGCCCTGGACCTCGCGCCCCGTTCACGGACCGCCGGAGCCCGCCTCTCCGTGAACGACCGGGTGGATGTGGCGCTCGCCACCGGCGCGGACGGCGTCCACCTGGCCGGGAAGAGCCTGCCGCCCGAGGTGGCGCGGGGCCTCGTCGGGGCGGTGGTCCTCGGGGTCTCCGTACACTCGCTGGAGGAGGCCCGGGAGGCCGTGGCGGCGGGGGCGGACTACGTCACCTTCGGCCACGTCTACCCCACCTCCTCCAAACCCGGCTCCCCGCCGCGCGGCGTGGTAGAGCTCGCGGAGATAGTGGAGTCCGTAGAGGTGCCGGTCCTGGCCGTCGGCGGCATAGAGGCATCCAGCGTGAGAGAGGTCTTGAAGACCGGCGCGAGCGGGGTAGCCGTGATCTCGGCCGTCCTCGCCGCCCGGAGCCCCGAGCGGGAGGCTCAGAGGCTCCGCCGGGCGCTGGACGACTCCCGACACCGCCCCCGGCACCCATTCCCGGAACCCACGACGAGAGGAGCACGATGAACATTACGCTGAACCGCGATCCCGCGGAGGTAGAGGAGAGGCTGACCGTCCGGGAGCTGCTGGAGAGAGAGGGCGTCGCCGGGGAGGGCGTCGTGGTCGCGGTAAACGGCGACGTGATCCGGCGCGACCAGTGGGCCGGGCAGGAGCTCTCCGCCGGGGACGAGGTGGACCTCGTCCACGCCGTCGCCGGAGGGAGCGTGGAGGACGACCTCGTGATCGGCGGCGAGCGCTTCTCCTCCCGGCTCTTCCTCGGTACCGGCAAGTACCCCGACACCACCTCGATGAAGGAGGCGCTCGACCGCTCGGGCACGGAGATGGTCACCGTGGCGATCCGGTACATGGACCTCGGCGCCGGCGGCGGCTCGGTCCTGGAGGAGATAGACCTCTCCCGCTACCGCCTCTTGCCGAACACGGCAGGAGCCACCGATGTCGAGGGCGCCGTGAAGATGGCCCGTCTGGCGCGGGAGGCTACGGGGACAGAGTGGATCAAGCTGGAGGTCATCGGCGACGGCCCGACGCTCTGGCCCGACACGGCCGCCACGGTCGAGGCGACCAGGGTGCTCGTGGACGAGGGCTTCGTGGTCCTCCCCTACACGAGCCCGGACCTGGTAGCCGCGGTCCGTCTCGAAGAGGCCGGGGCCGCGACGGTGATGCCGCTCGGCTCCCCCATCGGCTCCGGCGCGGGCATGGTGGACTGGGCCAGCATCCAGCGCATAGCGGAGCGCATCTCCGTGCCCGTCGTGGTGGACGCGGGCGTCGGCGCGGCCTCCGACGCGGCGCTCGCGATGGAGGCGGGGGCCGACGCGGTGCTCGTCAACACTGCCATAGCCCTCGCCGACGACCCGCCCCGCATGGCCCGCGCGATGCGGCTCGGCGTCGAGGCCGGACGCCTCTCGTACCTCGCGGGCCGGATGCCGAAGACCGCCGCCAGCCCTTCGAGCCCGGTCTCCGGCGTGCCGGTCGGGGGCGGCTAGGTGGACCGGGGCGACGCCACCCGGCAGGGCACCTGCACCGCCGGCCACTCCACAGGAGGATAGCCGCGCGGCGCTACTACCCGGTCCTCCCGCTGCTCTCGGAGACGACCACGTTGAAGGCGGCACCCTCGGGCATCGCCGCGCGGTCCTGGTTGAAGATCGCCCACTGACCGGCCTCCGCGTCGTACCAGACGCCTACGGGACGGTCGTTGTAGGTGCCGGTCCCGCCATCTGGGTTCCAGTTCTGGGTCACGGAGACCACGGCTTCCGGGTTTCCGTCGGCCAGAGGGTCGTCGAGGTACGTGCTGTTGCCGGAGATGTTCTCCGGCGCGGCCCGATGCACGAAGACCGACTCGTCAGGGTCCGCATTCCCGGCCGTCTCACCGCCGCCGCCCGGGACCTGCACGCTCTCCACCCCGGCCGCCAGGTCCGCCACGGGCGTCTCGCGGACGTCCGGAGCCCCGAACAGGCCCCACCCGACGAGGCCCAGCAGGACCAGAACGGCGAGCGCCGCCGGCAGCAGTAGCCTCCTGTGGGCGCGCCCGGTGGTCCCGGAGGTCTCCGGGCGTGCTGCTGCGGCGTGTGCCGGGGGCTTGCCGTCGCGCACCCTCTTGAGGTCTCCGGTGAGCTCGCTCGCGTCGGTATAGCGGTCCCCGGGGCTCTTCGAGAGGAGCTTCAGGACCAGGGCCTCCATGCCCTCCGGGACGCCGGGAGCGAGCTCCGACGGCGGCCGCGGCGGCTCGGAGACGTGCATGAGGGCCAACGAGATCTCACTCTCCCCGGAGAAAGGCGGCTCCCCGGTCAGCATCTCGTAGAGCACGACGCCCAGGGAGTACAGGTCGCTGGCGGGGCCCACCTCGCCCCCTCTGGCCTGCTCCGGGGACATATAGGTCACGGTACCGGGGGAGAGCTCCGTGCGGGAGAACCCGGCCCGGGAGGTCTCCGCGGAGCCGCCGGAGCCGAAGTCCGCTACCTTCACGTCCCCGTACTCGGTCACCAGCACGTTGCCGGGCTTCAGGTCCCGGTGGAGGACGCCGCGCTCGTGGGAGGCCTCCAGGGCGCCGGAGATCTGCACCGCCACCGCAGCGGCCGTTTGCGGGCGCAACGCTCCACTCTTCTCCAGACGGTCCTCGAGCGTCCCGCCGGGAACGTACTCCATGACCGCGTAGTAGTCGCCTTCCGCGGATACCCCCCGGTCGTACACGGAGACTATGTTGGCGTGCGACAGCCCCGCAGCAACCTGCGCCTCCCTGCGGAAACGCTCCACGACCTCGGTCTCCCCGGCGTACTGCTCCCGGAGCACCTTCAGGGCCACCTCCCGGCCCAGTACCTCGTCACGAGCCCGGTATACCCGGGCCATACCCCCTCCGCCCACGGGCTCCAGGAGTACGTAGCGGCCATCTATGACGGTCTTCTGCTCCACTGTAGGGTCGCGTCCTTTGCTTGTTGGTAGCGTACTCGCGCCAGTACCTGTTACTACGGATGCCGGGTCCCGGCCGTTCACTATTCGGCCCGCCAGAAGCGTACCCCGGACAGAGACGGAAGAAAATTTTCCCGGACCGTCGAACGCCGCCCGCTACCGGCCCGTATCACCGGGTGACACATCGTTTACGGTGCTGGCGCTTCCGAGTATGGGCGCGGGCGGGGAGGGGGTCTATAGTCCGGGCATATCGCTGAGAAGA
>JACCZN010000175.1 GCA_013695915.1 Rubrobacter sp. | reverse complement strand
GTACCGCGCGCGGGCGGTCAACGAGCCGCGGGAGGTCCTCCGGGAGTTCGGCCTGGAGCTCGGCGACGGGGTCCGGGTCGCCGTGCACGACAGCACGGCGGACGCCCGCTACCTGGTCCTGCCCCAGCGCCCGCCCGGCACGGAGGACCTCGGGGAGGAGGAGCTAGCCCGGCTCGTCACGCGGGACGCCATGATCGGGGTCTCCCTCCCCCGCACCGAGCCCGTCCCGGCCAGCTAGCCCCGCTCACGGCCCGCGCCTGTACAGTCTAACCCACCTTCTCCGCGACCGCGCCGCTGTTCGCGGTGAGCACCCGTTCTGCGAGGTCCCCGCGCACCTCCTCGTAGTGGGCGGTCTCCACGTGGAAGTTCGCCCGGCCGCCGGTTATGGAGCGGAGGTCGCGGGCGTAGTTGAGCATCTCGGCCTGCGGTACCTCGGCCCGTATTACCTGCCGCTCTCCGCGCTGCTCGACCCCCATCGGCCTCCCCCGCCGCCCGGAGAGGTCGCCCATGACGTCGCCGACGAGCTCCGCGGGCACGAGCACCTCTATCCTCACCAGCGGCTCCAGGAGCACGGGCTCCGCCTCTGCGACGGCGTTCTTGAAGGCCAGGGAGCCCGCGACCTTGAACGCCATCTCGGAGGAGTCCACGGGGTGGAAGCTGCCGTCGTAGAGGCGGGCCTTGAGGTCCACCACGGGGTACCCGGCGACGGCGCCCTCCTGCATCGCCTCCACGATGCCCTTCTCGACGGCCGGAATGTACTGGCGGGGGATGGCGCCGCCGACGATGTTGTCCTCGAACTCGAAGCCCGAGCCCCGGGGTAGAGGTGTGAGCTCGATGCGGCAGTCCCCGAACTGGCCCCGGCCGCCAGTCTGCTTCTTGTAGCGGCCCTGGGCCTCGGCGGGGCGGGAGATGGTCTCCAGGAACGGCACCTTCGGGGTGCGGGCCTCGATCTCCACGCCGTAGCGCCGCCGGATGCGCTCCAGGGCGAACTCCACGTGCAGGGCGGCGAGGCCGGAGAGCAGGTCCTCCCCCGTGGACTCCGAGCGCGAGAGCCGGAGGGACGGGTCCTCGTCCACGACCCGCCGGACCGCGTCGAAGACCTTGTCCTCCTCGCCCCGCGTGGCGGCTCCTATGGCGTAGGCCGCCGTCGGCTCCGGCAGCTCGACGGGCTCGTAGGAGACCGGGGCCTCCGGACGGCAGAGCGTGTCGAAGGTCGCCGTGTCCTTGAGCTTGGCGACGGCGACTATGTCCCCCGCCACGGCCTCGTCGGCCGACTGGCGCTCCTTTCCGTAGAGGTGGGAGATACCCCCGAGCCGCTCGGAGGAGCCGGTGCGCGGGTTGGTCAGAGCCTCGTCCGAGCGGCAGCGCCCGCTCACCACCCGGAGCACCGTCAGCCGCCCGGCGAAGGGGTCCACGTAGGTCTTGAACGCGTACGCGGAGAACGGTCCCTCCGGGTCGCAGGGTACCGGCTCTCCCCTCTCGTCCACCCAGCGAGAGCGGTCCACCGGGCTCGGGGCGCTGCCGGCGATCACGTCCAGCAGCCGGTCCACCCCGATGTTCCGCTCGGCGCTAGCAGCTACGACGGGTATGATCACGCCTTCCGCAATCCCGCGCCGGATGCCCTCGAAGGCATCTTCTGTGGAGAGCTCATCTCCCTCCAGGTACTTCTCCAGGAGCGTGTCGTCGGTCTCGGCGATGGTCTCGAAGAGCTCGACCGTCGCCTCCTCGACGGCCTCCTCCATACCTTCGGGAACCTCCGGGCTCTGCTCGCCGTCCACGAAGGCCAGCCCGCTCAGGAGCCCGTAGACGCCCCGGAAGTCCTCGCCGTGGCCTATGGGCAGGTTCAGCGGCACGACCGCCGTCCCGAACCTCTCCCGGAGCTGCTCGACCACGGAGGAGAAGTCCGTCCGCTCGCGGTCGAGGTGGTTTACGACCACGACGTGGGGTATGCCCTCCTTCTCGCCCCGCCGCCAGACCCGCTCGGTCACGACCTGCACGGGGTCCTGGGCGTGGACCACGAGTACGGCGCAGTCGGCCACTCTTTGGGCCACGAACGCGTCCCCGATGAACCCGCCGTCTCCGGGGGTGTCGAGGAGGTTGATCTCACGCCCCTTCCACTCCAGCCGGGCAGCGCTCATCCCGAGCGTCATCCCGCGCTCGGTCTCCTCCTCGGCGTTGTCCAGCACGCGGCCCGCCGGTCCCTGCCTTCCGGCCGCAATCCCAAGCATCAACTCCCCGAGCGCCGTCTTCCCACTCCCCCGATGACCGATCAAACACACGTTGCGAAGCAACTCCGGCTCGAATACCAAGCCTTCCTCCTTTCCGCGGTTTCCCCGTCCCGCCCGCTCGAAACGGACGGAGCATTCAGCTTAACGCAGGGAGCCTGATCGCGCAGCACTTTTTGGGACGAAACGCGAAGTGGGATACGGTCAGCCTGGTAGACCGTGGATGCCGTGCTTGCCCGGCGTAAGCCCCGAGATTCAGGCAAAGGTCTTGGCTGTAGAGATAGGGATGCCGGAAGTCACGCTCTACAATTGGATGCGGCGCGGCTGAGTGAATGCCCGGAGAGGGCAAAAGTGCTCTGGGCGGTGGATCGTATGGGCTGACGAAGAGGAACTCGAGCGGTTGCGAATACTCCGGAGCTTACCCCGGGGAGACCATGTACTCAGGAAACTATGGGT
>JACCZN010000133.1 GCA_013695915.1 Rubrobacter sp. | reverse complement strand
TAAAGTCCAGCTAACGAGCGCCATCGCCGAGGCGGGTTACTCCGTGGAACCCTGAACTGGTCGAGCCAGGGTTACGAGCAGCGTTCCAAAGAGACGGCCGCAGAGTTCCGCGAGGTTCACTAAATAGATTATGTAAATACTACTTTTCATCGGCTATATTCCCAGCGTGCTCGCCGGAAGGCCGAGCCGCTCGACATAGGGAATGAGCCGATGCACCACTGGGCGTAGTGATGATCGGGAAGAGGCTCTTCCGGCTCGCAGAGCGAGTCTCGACCCACGGCTCGGGTGATACGGGATCCGTAACCTTCCGGCTCCTGCGAGGCCGCGGGTCGGGCAAGAGACCCGGTCGGCGTCAACCGGACGCGGGCTCCACCGTCGCCGACATGGAGCCCTCGCAGCGGGAGACCAGCGGGTCGGGGCCGAAGCTCTGGATCTGGTCCCGCCCCAACTCTGCTCTCTCCAGGTTCGTGGTAGCGACTACCGCCCTCCCGGTGGCGTCTACCTGCATCGCTATCTTGAAGCCTTTTGCAGGCGGGTGGCCGAACAACTCTTTCATCATCCCGACCACGTAGTCGAAGCTGTGATCGTCGTCGTTCAGGAGCACCACGTTATACGGTGGCAGGCCCTCGACCTTCCGCCGACTCCGCCTCTGCGGCCTGGCGACCGTCATCTCCGTAGCAGCTGAAAACTCCCCGGTGGTTACGCTGTTAGCGTATACCATCGGGCGGGCAGAGCTCCAGGCGATCAGGCGATCCCCGAGAAGAGGTTGTTCATGGACTCCGCCAGGGTAGGGTGCGCGAACGGGGCATCCCGGAGCGTTGCAGCCGGTGTCCCGGAGAGCATCGCCAGGTGCAGCAGGGACATGGTCTCTCCCCCCTCTATACCGAGCACCGAAGCCCCGAGTATCCGGCCGCTGCCGGTCTCTACAAGAGCCTTCATAAAGCCCCGGCTCTCGTCGGACTCCAGGGCCCGCGCCACATGCTTCATGGGCATCTTCGCCACCTGGAAGTCGAGACCCTCCTCACGGGCCTCCTCTTCTCCGAGACCGATCCGCCCGAGCTGGGGGTCTATGTACACGGTATAGGAGACGGGGCGCTCCTCTGTAGTGGCATCCCCGCCGTTCAGGAGGTTGGTCTGTATGATGTTGAAGTCATCGTAGGAGATATGGGTGAATGCCGGTCCACCTTTTACGTCGCCGAGCGCCCAGACCCCCTCTACCCCGGTCTGGAGCTTGCCATCGACCTGTATGAAGCCCCCGCCGTCCGTCTCGATGCCGGCCGCTCCGGGGTCGAGACGCTCGGTGTTGGGAGCCCGGCCGGTGGCTACCAGGAGGTGGGAGCCGGAGATGGCGCGTTCACCTTCCGGAGTACTGACGGTGAGCTCTACGCTGCCGGTCTCCGGCTCTGCGGCGCGGGTGGCGTCGGCGCCGAGCAGTACCTCTATCCCGTCCTCGCGTAGGAGGTCGGCCACCGCCCCGGCCACGTCGTCATCCTCCCGGTTGAGCAACTGCCGGCCCCGCTGGACGACGGTAACCTCGCTCCCGAAACGGCGGAACATCTGGGCGAACTCCAGGGCCACGTATCCCCCGCCCAGCACCAACAGGTGCTGTGGCACCTCGTCGAGCTCCATAACGGAGGTAGAGTCCAGGAACGGCACCGCATCTAGCCCCTCCACGGGCGGCACCGAGGGCCGGGTCCCGGTATTTATGAAGATGCGGTCCGCGCTCAAACTCGTCATACCCCCGCCGTCGAGGGTCACCTCCATAGCCTTCTCCCCGACGAACCGGGCCTCACCCCTGACGAGGTCCAGACCCTCGGTCTCCTCGAGGCTCCGCTCGCTGCCGCTGCGGAAGCTCTCTACTATGTCGCGCTTTCTCTGGCGTACGGCGGTCATGTCCACGCTTACGGGGCCGGTCTCGACACCGTAGTCCGACGCCCGGCGGGCCAGGTGGGCGGTCCGCGCGCTGGCCACCATGGTCT
Source organism: Rubrobacter sp. (assembly GCA_013695915.1). Taxonomy (GTDB): domain Bacteria; phylum Actinomycetota; class Rubrobacteria; order Rubrobacterales; family Rubrobacteraceae; genus Rubrobacter_A. The sequence goes on along the minus strand of JACCZN010000133.1, from coordinate 7,913 downwards.
TGGTGGGGGTGCAGCCCACGTTGACACAGGTGCCGCCGACGTGCTCCCGCTCGATGATCGCCGTGCGGTGTCCTGCCGCAGCCAGAGCTCCCGCCATCGGCTTGCCGCCCTGCCCGGTACCGATGACGATGGCGTCGTAGTGGTTGTTCTCCGTCATGAGATGTCCTTTCTCTTTTGGGATTCCCGAGCCCTCTATACTAGCAACCATCCCCACCCGAGCCGGCTCCAGGGAGTGTAGGTCTTGCCTCTGGAACGCGGCCCGCTACCTCGCCAATGTTAGGCTATTGAGGTAGCGACGGCCGAGTAGGAGGTACCTGTGACCAACGAGTACGAGCAGACGCTAACCATATACAGCCCAGCGGATGAGGTATTCGCGTGGCTCGCCGACGTAGGGAACCTCCCCCACTACCTGCCGCCCGTCAAGGACTCCTGGATCGAAGGCCCTTCGACGCCGGGTACCCCCGGTGACCGTATCGGTATCAAGGTAGAGATCCCCGGCCGCTACGAGACAGAGAGCACGGGCTACTTCCACGCGGACACCGTCACCCGTCGTATGGAGTGGGGAGCGGAGTTCGGCCGGGACTACTCCGGGTGGCTGACGGTTAACGAGAGCGGCGAGGGTGAGAGCGAGGTAACGGCCCACCTCTCGTTCGGTCCCCGCTCGGTAGAGGGCGAGGTACAGGAGAGCTCCCCCGAAGAACAGGACAGCATGGACAAGGGAATATCCTCGACGCTCGAGTCCATAAGGCGCCAGATAGAAGAGGGCTCCGGCAAGGTCCGGCCCCCGTCCGCCGAAGCCTGACCCCAGCAAGTAACCCCTCTGCCTCACTACCCGGCGGCTTCCCGGGACATATCTATCGAGCGCTCTGCAGAGGTTGGCGGCCTTTGCTACTGTATGTGCGTCCTAGATACACGTCGACCTGGAGGGGGACGACTTATGTGGCGATTCGCCGCGCTCTTTGCCGGTACCTTGTTTGTTGCTGCAGCCTTTGCGCTGGGCTCTTCTACGGAAGCGGAGGCACAAACGGGTAGCGGCCAGGCAGTAGTAGACGAAGCGAGAGGATATATAGGGGCTCCGTACAGCTACGCAGGAGCGGATGCCGCCTACGGTATCTCCTGCTCCGCTTTCACTCAGGAGGTCTTCGGGAAGTTCGGCGTAGCCCTTCCCATTGACCCTGCTGGCCAGTTCGGTTACGGTGTGCCCTCGGACGGTCAGGCCGGGGACCTCGTGTTCTTCGACGAGGGTGGCTTCGGGATCTCCCACGTGGGCATCGCCACCGGACACGGGACCGTTATCCACGCCTCGGACTACTACGGGCAGGTAATAGAGAGCCCGATAGAGTTCATACCCGGCTACGCCGGAGCCCAGGCTGTAGTCTAGCCTCGGCACCCGGACCGGGCACGACCGGCCGCCGGTCTCCTCTTATACGGGGACTGGCGGCCTTTTCGTTGCCCTGCGTTCGGGCGGCTCCGGCGACGGCGCTCTCCTGCATCTGTGTCCTCTGTCGGCGGGTGGCGGTCCGCTGGTGAGAATGTAGACTGGCGCCTGGAGTGTAAGGCTAGAGTATGCGACAGGAGGAAGCTTTGGCTACGAGGTATATCCACACCTGCTACCGGATAGTCGACCCGGAGAAGAGCATCGAGTTCTACTGTGACAAGCTCGGGATGAAGAGGGTCGGGGAGATGCATTTCTCGGATGCGACCAACTACTTCTTCGCGATGGAGGAGGACGCCTCGGAGCCGATGCTGGAGCTCACGCACAACCACGGCCGGACCGAGCCGTACGAGATGGGCAACGGTTACTCGCACGTAGCTTTCCTGGTGGACGACCTGGAAGGCACGGTAGCCGGGCTCAAGTCCGGCGGCGTGGAGATAGCGCTGGAACCGAAGACCATGACCGTAGAGAGCCACGACTACAAGATAGCCTTCGTGGTCGACCCGGACGGCTACCGGATAGAGTTGATCGAGCGCGGCACCATGAAGGTCGGCAACATAGTCCAGTAACTTCCGTCTCCGGGGAGACTCCCCGCTCCTATCTCCGTAACGCGGGGACTACCCGGCACCTTGCCAGGCTTACAGGTGCTCGACCTCGAGCCGGGAGACCTCGGCCCCGAGGCTCTCCGCCCGCTCCGGCGAAAGCCCGGTGCAGCTCCTCCTCGAACTCCTGCCGGTGCTCGAACGGGTGCCAGAGCTCCCGGCGAGCAGCGAGGGAACGCAAGCTCTGGAGCAGCAGGCGCTGCATGTCCGAGCCGGGATCTCTCGTCTGCATCAGGGACGCGACCGGGTCCGCGACCCGGTAGTGGACGGCTGCGCTTACCTCCAGCAGCCCGCCCTCCCGGGTGGTGAGGCCCACGTTTCGGACCTCGGCCTTCGAGGGCTGTACCTGGACCCTCTCGACCCGGTCCGCCAGCGGAAGGACGAACACAACGCCCGGCCCCCTGGGACCACCGGAGACCCGGCCAAGGCGGAATACTACCGCCCGCTCGTGCTCCCCGACCACCCCCACGGAGAGGATCAGGAGCGCCACGGCCACTGCCAGGATGAACAGAGAGGCCAGGATCACCGTCCCGCCCGAGTCTCGCCGTTCACTCGGTCCAGGGTGGACCTCCTGCTACGGTCGGCCGGTGTTCCCGCAAGCGGAAGTTGCGGCGTCCGGGGACTACGAGCGGCGCCAGGTCTTGCTCGCCACGAGGGAGGCTATGGAGCCGACCGTGCCAAAGTTCTCCTCGTCGAGCTCTTCGTCCTCGACGCTGATCCCGAACCTCTCCTCCAGGAACATCACAAGCTCTACCGTCTGCAACGAGGTCAATACCCCGTTCTCTATGAGCTGGTACTCGTCTGAGAGCTCCCCGCTACCGGTGACATTCTCCTTTACCCACTCGCGGATCTCGCCCGTCGCGTTCTGTGTGTCTACCGCCATGATCCCACCTCCTGTCTACTCGTAACCGAGCCATCCCAGCCTTACCCGGCCCGCAGATGGCCCTCGTGTCACAGATATTGTACGACCGGTCGGCCGGGATGCGAGCGGCAACGGCGACCGGGCCTCCCCGGGGCCGCTGCAAACACTCCTACCCGAACGACCAGAGAGGCCCCAGCGTATCGTCCGGGGCCTCCCTGGTGCTGCGGAGTCGGTCAGAAGACCGGCTCCGGATGTTGACTCTCCTGCCTAGCTGGCGGCCTTGCCGGCCTCCCGCAGGCCCTCCCTGGCGTAAGACAGGGGAGCGAAGACGAAGTCCATGTAAGCATCCACCGACTGCCCAGCGAGCTCCTGAAAGGCGTGCCGCTGGTTCTCGGCCCGCTCGACGAGTTGCAAGGTCATCTTGCGGTTGCTCTCTGCCTGCCCGCGCAGCTCCCGAGCCGCGTCGTCCGCCACACCCTGAGCGAAGCGGATGTTCCGCTCCTGAAACGCCACGGCGTGGTCGATCGCGGTCTTGTAACCCTCTGCGGTGGTCCTCGCGAACTTCTCCGCTGCCTGGTTTGCCTTCTCCTTGCTGGCCATGCCCTGAACTCCTCTCACTCTCCTGCTGTCGATCGCAACGCTTACCCCCCTCCGGCCAAGCGCGACGATATGTGCAGTCTACACATACATGCAGCTCTGTCAAGCCTCTCTGGAGTCTCTAGCTGTGGTCTGCGGGTGGTGCGGGGTGAGACCTTACCTGTGTAGGTGAGCGGTGACGTAGTAGGATCAGTTGCAGATAGTCAGGTTTCTCGGAGGGCGTAACGAGCGCCCGGTAAACGAAAGGGTTCCAAGGTGTCCAAGGTCAGGCAACGGGCGCAGGAAGCGGTGGAGCAGTTCTCGGGGGGGAACGACTTCGAGGAGTTCAGCGTAGACGAGAAGGACTTCCTCTCTGCGAGGGAGCGTGGCGGGGCGGCCGGTACGCGGATAGAGCAGAGCAGCGCTAGCCTGGCGGAGGCGGCGGAGATCGTGAACCGCAGCTTCCCGGAGCGGAGCGCTTCGGGGACGACCAACGTGGTGTTTCCGGTGGTGATACCCAACCGGCAGTCGCTCTTCTGGCGGCTCTTGCCGATAGGGCTCCTGGCGATCTTCGCCGTGGTCGGCGTCCTCTCGCTCGGGCTCGGGGCGATACCGGGCGTCGGGGGTCTGGCGCTCGCCGTGGCGGGGCCGCACCTCTGGGTACTCCTCATGGTGCTGGCGCTCTTCGTGTGGTGGCGGCAGAGCGTGGTGATGGTGCCCGACGGGTGTCAGGCTCTGATCACGCGCTTCGGGCGTCTGGAGGAGATCGTGGGCGCCGGCCGGGTGCTCCTGTTCAACCCCTGGAAGCAGGTCGGCTACATCGTGAACACCGTCCGGGAGTACCCGTACAACGCCCCCATTCGGGAGGCCCCGACCTCCGGGCGGGTCAACGCCTCCGTGGACCTCTTCCTGCAGTTCCGGATAGAGGACCCGGCAGAGTTCGTGTTTACCCTCGGCGGGGTCAAGGGCTTCTCGGACAAACTGGAGAACGCCATAAGCGAGGTGACGCGGGCCCTGATCTACGAGCAGCGCGCCGAGGATATCTACGACCTTGTCGGGGAGGACACGGACAAGTTCCTCGACTCCCTGAACCAGCAGTTCCTGCCGGCGGTACGCTTCACGAACGCGAACATCACCCACGCCGAGCCGTCGAGCAAGGAGTACCGCATAGACCTCGCCTCGCCCGAGATGGTGCGGGTCGCCAAGGAGGCCTACACGTACCAGTACGAGCTGAGGCTGCGTAAGGAGCAGGACGAGGGCGAGTTGAACAAGGAGCTCGCGGAGCTTCGCAAGACGCTCTCCGAGGTCAGCGCGGACATCGCCGCCTACCAGGCCCAGATGGACACCGCCCGGGAGCGCGAGACGGACCGGGCCAACGCCCGCGCCCGGCAGCGGCTCGTGGAGGCCGAGAGCGAGGCGAACGCCAACGCGGCTCTCCTGGAAGCTCAGGCCCTGGACATCCGGGCGGTCTCCAGCGCCGGAGCGCCGGAGATACTGGAGTACCGGTTCCAGCAGCAGGTCCTGGACAAGCTGGAGTCCGTGGCCGACCGGCTGCCGCAGGTGGTCCAGATCGGGTCCGGTGGCGGGGCCGGGGACGGCGAGGTCGACTTCCTCGCCATAGCCCGGCGCATGATCGGCACGGACGAGTCGCCGCTCTACTCCCCCGAGGACATGCAGGCCCTCCGGGAGCGGCTGGAGGATATACAGAGCCGCATAGAGGAGCGGCAGGAGGAGATCTCCGAGCTCGCAACCGACGAGCAGACCACGCCCGACGGTGTCGAGGAGCCCCCGGAGGCCGAGGGAGCCGGCGAGGACCGGGTCGAGGAGATCCGGCAGTCCGTCACCGACGAGGCGGTAAAGGAGCGCGTGGAGCGCATCGGAGACAGCGAGGACGCGGCGCCGGAGGGCGAGCCCGAAGGGCGTAACGGCGGGGATAGCCGCGACGGAGAGGGAGGTGCCCGATGACGGAGACGAGCCGCGTACGGGAGTTCTCGAAGATAAAGGAGGAGGTAGCCTCCTGGTCCGGCGTCCGGGACTACCTCCGCGGCGGGGACGAGGGGTACATCGTACCCGTCGTGATCCCGAAGGACCGCCGGCGCTACGGCTGGCTCTTCCTGCTGGGCATTGCCATATACCTGCTCGGGGCGGCGGCATTCGTCGGTATCGGGGTGGTCGCGGCGCTCGCAGGCGCGGCCGCGGTGGTCTTTATAGCCGGGGCGCTCCTGTGGCTCTGGCGGGGGGCGATAGTCGAGATAGAGCAGGGCACGACCGGCGTCCTCTCGCGGTACGGCCGGATCGTGGACACCCTCTCGCCGGGACGGCACTACCTCTGGCGTCCCTGGGACAAGGTAGAGGCGGTCGTGGATACGGCGACCGAGATCCCCTACCTCGCCCCCGTGGCGGTCTGCCCGACCCACGAGAACGTGCCGCTGAAGTCCATCGAGTTCTTCCTGAAGTTCCGCATCACCGACCCGACCGCCTTCGTGCGCACCATCGGGGCCTCGAACTTCGACATGGTGCTCTCCAGCGCGGTGCAGGACGCCATAAGGCGCCGCAGCCGCCGGGTGGAGACCGAGCGGGCCTACGACCTGCGCGGCAGCGACGTCGGGGACATGCAGGAGTACCTGAACCGCCAGCTCGAGAGCTACGGCGTGAGCATCCTCGGCGCGAACATCCCGGACGTGCAGCTCCCGGACCAGTACCAGCAGCACCTCGCCACCCGCGAGCGGGTCGCCAAGGAGCTCGCGGCCTACGAGCGGGAGTGGGAGCTCACCCGCAAGCGCCGCATCGACACGGTGCTCATGGAGATAGAGCGGTCCAAGAAGGAGCGCGACGCCCGCCTCATAGAGGTCAACGAGGCCCGCAACAAGGCCCGCCAGGACGTCGCGAGGATGCTCGAGGAGCGGGAGACCGAAGCCCAGAGGGTACGCCTCGAGATAGAGACCCGCGGCCGGGCGGCGCTGACGGAGGCCGAGAACGAGGCCCGGGAGCTACGGTACCTCGGCCAGTCCCACCGGGACAACCGCGCCATCGTCCAGTACCAGCTCGCCCGCCGTCAGGTCGAGGTCGGAGAGCAACTCCTGCGCCACGCGCCGCGCCCGGTGCTCGTCCGCGGCGAGGGCGGAGAGCAGTCGGCGCTCTCGACGCTCATCCTCGCCCAGATGCTGCCGCAGCTCCTGTCCGGCGGGTCCGGGCACTCAAACGGCGTCGCGCTACCGGACGTAAAGGTCCCGAACGTCTCGCTGCCGAACATCAACGGCAACGACGAGTAATCGAGGGAGCGGGGCGCGAGGGCTCGAAGGCTCGCGCCCCGGAGGAGCCGCCGGTCTCTCTAGACGGCCTCTCCTCTACGGGCCGGCTGCTCGGCCTTCACGGCGTCGCCGGGCCTTATGCGCCCGCCCCGTACGACGCGGGCGCAGTGCCCGCCGCGGCCGACGAGCGCGCGGGTCATGCCTGGCTCCGTTACGTCCTGTATGTGCTTGCAGGGCGGGCGCGGGCGGTCGTACTGTAGGACTACCTCGCCGACCTGGAAGCGGCCGCCGGACATGCCGGACAGGGCGTCGAGGTCTATGCCGCTGGTTATGATGTTGCGCCGGTGCTCGCCGTTCTTTACCCCGAGGCCGAGCTCCCGCTCGATGTAGTCGAGGTCGGCGGCGTCTATGAGGGTCACCTCGCACACGTCGCCGAACGGCGTCCAGTACCCGGTCCCCTTGCAGTAGCGGTCACCCTCCAGCCCACAGTGCTCTATAGCACGGGCCTCTTCCACCTGCACCATATCCACGCTGCCCCGGGGGGCCAGGTATATCTCCTCTACTACGCCTTTCATCTTCGCTCCTATGGGATCTCGACTCCGTGACTAGCCGTAGAGTTTAGCGTGCTCCAACCTCCATGCCCGCCGGAGAGGACACAGGCAGGCCGCAGGTCTAACGGCCGGCGGTCTTGTCCAGGTCGGACAGCATCCACCGGGGAAACCGCGACCAGAATACCTTCTGGGAGAGATGCCAGGGCCGCAGGAACGAGCGCCGCACCAGGCTGTCGAGCTGTACGGTCACCCGGCTCGTCTCCGTCCCGGGACCGGCCGCGTCCGGCGGCTCTTCGACCCAGAACTGCAGCCGGGTCGGGCGGCACAGGCGCGGGCTCAGGGCGTAGCTGCCGTAGAAGTACTTGAGGTCCCGGTAGGCTGCGGCCTCCTCACCCGGGTGCCGCACCTCGCCTATGACGCCGGCGAAGTTTATGAACGGGCCATGGTGGACGTTCAGGACCCCGGGCTCGAAGCCGCCGTCCACGAACTCGACCCGAAACGGCCACACCTGCCCCTCGGTAAATGTCGCCGGGTCGTCGAGCCAGCCCCACACCCGCTCCCGCGAGTGCGGCACCTCGAAGACGGACCGGTAGACGTGCGGAACGAAACCCGGCGGAGCCCCCACCGGCACGGAGA
>JACCZN010000127.1 GCA_013695915.1 Rubrobacter sp. | reverse complement strand
CCGGCCTTCAGGGCCTGCACCGCGTCCCCGGCCCCGGGCTGCAGCGCCAGGACCACCGTCTCCGCGACCGAGGCGACCTCGACCTCTCCCTGCCCGACCCCGACCGTCTCGTAGAGCACCACGTCCGCCCCGTAGGCCTCCATCGCCAGCGCCGCGAGCTTGGAGGCGGCCGCGAGCCCACCGAGGTGCCCCCGGCTCCCCATCGACCGGATAAAGACCCCGCGGTCCAGGAAGTGGTCGGTGAGCCGGATGCGGTCCCCGAGGATAGCGCCCTTTGAGTACGGGCTCGAAGGGTCCACCGAGACCACGCCGACCGTCTTCCCGTCCCCCCGGTAGAGCTCGATGAGCTTCGCGATGACGCTGCTCTTGCCGACCCCCGGAGGCCCCGTAAAGCCGATGCTCATAGACCGGCCGGTGTGGGGATACAACCCCGAGACCAGGTCCGGGACGTCCTCGCCCCCAGCCTCTATCCTCGATATGACCCGCGCCAGCGCCCGCCGGTCCCCCGACAACAGCCGCCCGACAAGCCCGTTCTCGCCCATAAACCCCCGAGACCTCGAATTCCTACCTCTATGCGGCACACATAAGGTACTGTCTTTCGCGGTGGGGCGCCAGCGGGACCGGCGCGTCCCACCGTTCGTCCGGGGGACCTACTTTAACCAGCGGTCATCCCCGCGGAGAGGCCAGCTCCCCGACGTCCTTCCACCCGTAGGCTACCTCCCGCAGCCGGGAGCCGCCGATCTCTATCTCCTGCTCGCCGACCACCTCTCCCCCGAGAACCTCATAGAAGCCCCGCGAAGGGTTCTCGTAGAGCACCCACGCGAGCATCGAGCGCAGCCCATTGCCGGAGAGGCCGTCCGCCACGGCCCGCAGGAGCGAGCTACCGAGGCCTTTACCCTGGTGCTCCGCCAGAACATAGAGGGTGTACAGCTCGCCCTCGTAGTCGGGGTACCCTCCGCCCCGGCGAGGGCCGCCCGAGGTGAAGCCCGCGATACCCTCCGGTCCTCCTTCGGCCACGTAGACGATCCCGTAGCGCCCGGGTCCGTCGAGGACCCGCCGCCAGAGGCCTTCGTAGTCTCCGTAGGACATGCTGGAGAGGTACCCCGACGGTACGATCCCCCCGTAGGTCTCCCTCCAGCTATCGACGTGGACCCGCGCGATGGCGGGCGCGTCGCCGGGACCGGCCTCCCGCACCACCCGCGTCAGCGGAGCCCATCCTCCAGTGCCAGCTTCTCCAGGCGCCCCTTGACCGCGTTCAGGAAGCGAAGGGCCGCGCCGCCGTCCAGGATGCGATGGTCGAAGGAGACCTCGAGGTTCATCATGCTCCGGACGGCGATAGCGTCGTCCACCACGACCGGACGCTTGACCACAGCTTCGGCCGAGAGTATCGCCGCCTGCGGGTAGTTGATGATCGGGGTGGAGACCACCGAGCCCAGAGACCCCGAGTTGTTGACCGTGAACGTACCGCCGGAGACGTCCTCCGGCGTGAGCCTCCCCTCCCGCGCCCGCCGGACCCGGTCGTCCGTCTCCCGGGCGAGCCCGATCAGGCTCAGGGAATCGGCCCGCCGGATCACGGGCACGACCAGCGCGTCTTCCAGGTCTACCGCGACCCCGACGTTTACCTCGCCGCGCAGCACGATACGGTCCCCATCCCACACGGAGTTCAAGACCGGATGCTCCCGCAGGCCCTCGACCACGGCCCGCACGACGAACGGCAGGTAGGTGAGCTTCAGGCCCTCCCGCCGCCGGAATGCCTCCTTCTCCGTCTCCCGCAGCGCCACGAGCCCGCTCACGTCGGCCTCGACCATCGTCCAGGCGTGCGGCGCCTCCCTTTTGGAGAGCGACATCCGGCTAGCGATAGCCCGGCGCGTGCCCGTGACCTCGATCACCGCGTCGCGCTCGTGGACCTCCACGGGCTCCCGGCCGGCCGCGTCGTGGTGGGTCTCCGGGGCGTTTGGCTCGCCGGGTAGCGGCGCGGTTGCCGGGGGCTCGCTTACGGGCTGTTCCGGGAGGCTCTCGACGTAGGCCTCGATGTCCTTCCTGGTCACCCGGCCGTCGCAGCCGGTGCCCGGCACCTCGGCTATCTCCACCCCGTGCTCGGCGGCGAGGCGGCGGACCACCGGAGAAGAGCGCCGCTGCCGCAGCGCCGCCGCGCTCTCGGAAGAGGAGCTACCTTTGCCTCCCGGAACGCTCCCGACGGTGGCGTTCCGGCGACCGCCCGGAGAACCGTTCCGCGCTGTAGGCTGCGCCTCCGTGCCCGCAGAAGGAAACTCCTCCGTCACGGGCGTCTCCGGCTCTTCTCCGAGGGAACCTACAGCCGCCAGGAGCGCTATCTCCACCCCAACGTCCACCGTGGTCCCTTCGGGGACCAGGAACCGCTCCACCCGGCCCGCGAAGGGCGAGGGGAGCTCGGCGGTAACCTTGTCGGTCTCCACCTCGCAGAGGGGCTCGTCCTTGCCGACCTCTTCTCCTTCCGCCTTGATCCAGCGGAGGATGGTACCCTCCGTGACGCTCTCCCCGAGCTGGGGCATGGTTACCGGCGTAGCCATCTTCAACCCTCCTAGTAGCGGGCCAGCTCGAGCATGGCGTCCTCTATCTTCGCCGCGTCCGGCACCAGGGCGTCCATCATCGGCTTCGCGAAGCCCGCCACCGGCACGTCCGGCGCGCCGAGCCGGGTCACCGGCGCGTCCAGCCACTCGAAGGCCTCCCGCGCCACGAGCGCCGCTATCTCCGCCGAGACCGAGCCCGTCACGTTCGCCTCGGAGACCACGAGGAACTTCCCGGTCTTCCGGGCCGCTTCGAGGATCGACGCCCGGTCCAGCGGGTAGAGCGTCCGGGGCTCCACGACCTCGGTCTCTATGCCCTGCTCCTCCCGCAGCTTCTCCGCGACCTCCAGGACCGTGTGCAGCACCATGCCATAGGAGACCACGGTGAGGTCCGTCCCCTCCCGGTGGACCCGGGCCTCGTCCAGCGGCACCTCGGGCACCTCCTCCGGGACCTCCTCCTTTACCAGGCGGTAGGACTTCTTGTGCTCGAAGAAGAGCACCGGGTTCGGGTCACGGATGGCGCTCTTGAGCATCGCCTTGGCGTCGGCGGGAAAGCTCGGGGCCACTACCTTCAGGCCCGGCGTGTTGCAGAAGTACGCCTCGACGCTCTGGGAGTGGTAGAGGGCTCCGCCGGGCACCGCGCCGTAGGGCACCCGAATGGTTAGCGGACAGCTCCAGGCACCGTTCGAGCGGTAGTAGAACCGGGCGGCCTCGCTCACGATCTGGTCGAAGGCCGGCGGTATGAAGTCCGCGAACTGTATCTCCGCCACCGGCCGCATCCCGTTTACCGAGAGGCCTATCGCGGCGCCCGAGATCAGGCTTTCCGCCAAAGGCGTGTCCAGGACCCGCAGCGGCCCGAACTCTTCCTGCAACCCCTCCGTGACCCGGAAGACCCCTCCGGCCCGCCCGACGTCCTCCCCGAGCACCATCACCGACTCGTCCGCCCGCATCTCCTCGGCCAGCCCGTCGTGGATGGCCTCCAGCAGGTTCTTTGTAGCCATCTCCCTACTCCCCCGCGTAGACGCCGGAGAGCGTCTCCTCCACGCCAGCGTACGGCGCGGCCTCCGCGTACTCGACGGCAGCCTCTACCTCCTCCCTCACCTGCGCCTCCAGCTCTTCTTTTCTCTCCCCGTCGAGCAGACCGTTCTCTTCCAGATACTGCTCGAAACGGACTATGGGGTCCTTCTCACGCCAGACCTCTACCTCGTCCCGCTCGCGGTAGCGCCGGTCGTTGTCGTCGGAGGAGTGGGCGGTCATACGGTAGGTCCGGGCCTCTATGAGGGTCGGCCCCTCGCCCCGCCGGGCGCGCTCCGTGGCCTGCTTCGCCGCCTCGTAGACCGCGAGCACGTCGTTGCCGTCCACCTCGACACCGGGGAAGCCGTAGCCCGCGGCCCGACCCGCTATGGACCCCGCAACCTGCAGGTTCTCCGGCACGGAGATGGCGTAGACGTTGTTCTCCACGAGAAAGACCACGGGCAGGTCGTGGATGCCGGCGAAGTTCATCGCCTCGTGCCAGTCGCCCCCGCTCGTCGAGGCCTCGCCGCCGGAGGTCAGCACCACGCCGTCCTCGCCCCGCATCTTGAACGCCAGGGCCGTCCCCGTCGCCTGCGGGTACTGCACCCCGACGGGCGCCGAGGCGGTGACGATGTTCAGCTCCCGGCTGCTATAGTGGCCCGGCATCTGGCGTCCGCCGCTGTTCGGGTCCTCCCTCTTGGCGAAGAGGCTCAGGAACTGGTCCCGGGCCGTCTGGCCGAGCGTCAGGACCATGCCGGAGTCCCGGTAGTACGGGTAGAGGTAGTCGTACCCGGCCCGGAGGTTGTACGCCGCCCCGACCTGCGCCGCCTCCTGCCCCTGGCAGGAGATCACGAACGCCGCCTTGCCCTGGCGGTTCAGGATCCACATCCGCTCGTCCACCCGGCGGGCGAGAAGCATGTAGCGGTACATGCTCCGCAGGTCGCTCTCCTCCAAGCCCAGGTCCCCGTGTGTGGTGCGGGTTCCCTCTACAGCCATGCGCTCCTCCTTTGGCTCCACTTCCCCAGAAGAGTCCGTATCCCGTATATCTTACCAGAGCGCCGCGCGAGCCCCGGAGGAGCGCCCTACCTCCTCGCTCTCCGGGGGACACCCCCTGCCTGCGCGCTGTTCAGTACCATGTAGGTATGCAGGGACCCCAGGGACAAAAGCCCGGTACACCGCAGCGCTTCGGGACCCACCGCCGGGCGGTCCTCTGGTCGGCGGGTCTGGCGGCGAAGGTGCTGGCCGGGCTCCCGCTCCTGCTCCTCGCGGTGGTCTACCTCGCGGACTTCGATTGGGTACCGGCGGTCGCCGCCGTGGTCGCGCTGCCGCTCGCCCTGTGGCTCCTGTGCTCCGCTCTCCTGTATCTCTACGTGGCGCTCTCGGGAGGGGTCGTCGGCCGGAGGACGGGTCCGCCAGAGTGAGGCCGGGCCTCGTGGGCTCCTACTGTCGCGCCGGTACGGAGCCCTGGATATATTCGACGGCCCTGGTGGTCGGGGTGCCGGGGGTAAAGACGGCCCCCACGCCGGCCTCTTCGAGCTTTGGTATGTCACCCTTGGGGATGGTGCCGCCGCAGAAGACCAGCACGTCGTCGGCCTCCTGCTCGCGGAGGAGGTCCATTATCTTCGGTAGCAGCGTCATGTGGGCGCCGGAGAGTATCGAGACGCCTATCGCGTCGGCGTCCTCCTGGAGCGTCGTCTCCACGACCTGCTCCGGCGTCTGGTGCAGGCCCGTGTAGATCACCTCCATCCCCGCATCGCGGAGGGCGCGGGCGATGATCTTGGCCCCCCGGTCGTGCCCGTCGAGGCCGACCTTCGCAACTACCACCCGTATAGTCTCTGCCATCCTCAGTCCCTCTCCCGTCTAGGACCCAAACCGCACGCTTCCAGCACCGCCGATTATCTCATACACCGCAGGCCCGCAGCCTATATGACCGGGGTCTCCCGGTAGCGGCCGAACACGTCCACGAGGGAGTCGCAGACCTCCTGGACGGTGGCGTACTCCCTGACGGCGTCCAGGATCGGGTACATAGTGTTCTCCCCGCTCTCCGCGGCCTCCTTTACCTCCCGCAGCCTCTCCCGGACCGCGGCTTCGTCCCGGCGGGACTTCAAGTCTTCGAGGCGCTCGACCTGGGAGTGCTCGACCTCCATGGGGACGCTGTGGGTCTCGACGTCGGACTCCTCCTGAGGCTCGTGGACGTTGACGTTGACCATGTAGCGCCGCTCCTCCTCCAGCTCCCGCTGGTAGCGGGCGCTGGCCTCGGCGATCTCGCGCATCTGGTAGCCGGAGTCTATGGCCGGTATCACACCCCCGAGGTCGTCTATGGCCCGGAAGTGCTCGTAGGCCTGCCGCTCCAGCTCGTCGGTCAACGCCTCCACGAAGTAAGATCCACCCAGGGGGTCGGCGGTGTTCGTAACCCCGGTCTCCAGCGCCGCTATCTGCTGCGTTCGGACCGCTATCCGCACGGACTCCTCCGTCGGCAGCGCCAGCGCCTCGTCCAGGGAGTTGGTGTGCAGGCTCTGGGTGCCGCCGAGGATCGCAGCCAGCGCCTCGAAGGCCGTGCGGGCCACGTTGTTGTAGGGCTCCTGGGCCGTCAAAGATACTCCGGCGGTCTGGGTGTGGAAGCGCATCAGGAGGCTCTTCTCGCTCTGCGCCCCGAAGCGCTCCTTCATCTCCCGGGCCCAGATGCGCCGCGCGGCACGGAACTTGGCGATCTCCTCGAAGAAGTCCAGGTGGGAGTTGAAGAAGAAGCTGAAGCGTGGGGCGAAGTCGTCCACGTGGAGGCCCGCCTCTATCCCGGCCTCCACGTAGGCGAAGCCGTCCGAGAGGGTGAAGGCCAGCTCCTGGGCCGCCGTGGAGCCCGCCTCGCGGATGTGATAGCCGCTTATAGAGACCGTGTTCCACTTCGGCATGTGCTCGGTGGAGTAGGCGAGCATGTCGCGGAAGATACGCATGGAGGGTTCGGGAGGGTAGATCCACTCCTTCTGAGCTATGTACTCCTTGAGGATGTCGTTCTGGTTTGTCCCCGCCAACTCCTCCGGCGGCACACCCTGCTTCTCGGCGGCCACGACGTACATGGCGAGCAGGACCATCGCCGGGGCGTTGATGGTCATGGAGGTCGAGACCTCACCCATCGGGATGCCCTCGAAGAGCCGCTCCATGTCCTCCAGCGTGTCCACCGCGACCCCCTCCCGCCCGACCTCCCCAAGAGACCTCGGCGAGTCGGAGTCGAGGCCCATGAGGGTCGGCATGTCGAAGGCGACCGAGAGGCCATTCTGGCCGTTCTCCAGCAGGTACCGGAAGCGCTCGTTGGTCTCGGCGGCGGTGCCGTAGCCCGCGAACTGCCTTATGGTCCAGAGCCTGCCGCGGTACATGTTCGGGTAGACGCCGCGAGTGTAAGGGTACTCGCCCGGGTAGCCGAGCTTCTCCTCGTAGTCACCCTCGACGTCCTCCGGAGTGTAGAGCGGCTTTACCGGGATGCCGGACATCGTGGAGAAGTCCTCGTCCCGCTCCTCCCTGGCGGCGTAGGCCTCCTCCCACCGGCTGCGAGCCGTCTTTCTGGTATCCACTCTCTACGCTCCTTCTTTGCGCTGGCCCCTGCCGCAAACTGTAGCATATGGCGCAGAGTAGAGGCTCTCTCCCGGCGGCGTCGTAGACCCCGGGAGCTTTGGGTATGCTCGTACAGCACTATCTACAGGGAGGTCGAGACGGAAGACCCGACACAACGCTTCTCCAGCAGGGCCGGGGACTACGCGAGGTACCGGCCCTCTTACCCGCAGGCCGTGCTCGGCGTGCTCAGGGAGGAGTGCGGCCTCACCGGGGCGTCCGTCGTGGCGGACGTGGGCTCGGGCACCGGTATCCTCAGCCGGCTATTTCTGAAGAACGGCAACCGGGTGTTCGGCGTGGAGCCGAACCGCGAGATGCGCGAGGCCGGGGAGCGCCTGCTCGGCGGCTACGCGAGCTTCACGAGCGTCCCCGGCACGGCCGAGGCCACGACCCTCCGGAACGGGAGCGTGGACCTCGTGACCGCCGGGCAGGCGTTCCACTGGTTCCAGGCTGAAGAGACCCGGCGGGAGTTCGCCCGGGTACTCCGGCCCGGCGGGTGGGCCGTGCTGATATGAAAATAGGGTCGCCGCCGGAGGAGCCTGTCGATACAGAATCTGATATTCGTGCTCGTAGCAACAGTTTGGTGTGCCCCAAGGCTCCTGCGTCACACTGGTGTACGGGCTTTGGCGGCACCAAG
>JACCZN010000096.1 GCA_013695915.1 Rubrobacter sp. | reverse complement strand
CGTCGCCCGGCTCTGGGACGACGACAAGCTCCGCCGTCAGGTCGAGGAGGCGGTACAGGCCGTCCAGCAGGGCTCGAAGAGGATACAGGGCAAGAAGGTAAAGACCGGCGGAGGTGGCTTCCGCAAGGTGTTCCTGGTGATCTCCGCGCTCGTGGCCTTCCTGATGCTCAACCCGAGGACCGGCCCGCAGGCCCGCCGGATCACCAAGGACATCATCAGCACCCTGAGATCCAGCGACTAGGCGCCGCCGGGAACTAACGGCGGGAGCCGCATCCCGTTGCCAGAGCCGCTAGAGGCTAGTGGACCCGGAGGGCTCGAAGGCCGGGTAGAGCCTTCCGACTACCCGGTCGAGAGCCGCTGCGGCCTCTGCGTCTCCCCCCACCACGAGAGAGGCCCGGAGGTCTGCGAGACCTCCGCTGACCTCTTCCTTCGCCCGCTCCGCCCGGTTCCGGGCGCTGTCGCTCGGCGTGCCCTCGCTCTCGAGCCTTCCGGCCTGCTCCGCGAAGCGCGCGGCCCGCTCGACGTTCGTGGCGTTGCTCCGCATGTAGGCCTCGGCGGCAGCCGCAGCGCGGTCCTCCGCTGCCCCGTCGGGCGCCGGGCTCTCCTTGCCGTCCGGGGCACCCGCCGTCGCGGAAGCCCGTGCCACAGGGACCGCCGGTGCAGGTTCCGGGGCCGCCTCCCCGGTAACGGCGGGGCGCCGGTTGCGCAGGCGGTCTATCATAAGGTCGAGCGCCTTGCGCAGGCGCGGTACCGGAGACCCGAGGTACCTGATGTGCTTGAAAGAAGGTAGGCTGCTCTCGCTCATGGTGCATATAGTAAACCGAAAGGCGCTGCTCGTTGTGATCCCCCTCGCACTGCTCCTCGCCGCCGGGTGCTCTGGCGACCCCCGCGAGCGGGCAAACGAGGCCATAGAAGAGGCGAACGACTCCATCCAGGAGCACAACGAGCTCTTCGAGCAGGCGCGCAACACCTACGAAGAGGCCCGGGAAGCCATCGAGGCCGGGGACGACCCCGCGGCGGAGTCGGGGCGCATAGCCGAGGCCCGCACCACCCTCGGAGAGGCCCGGGACAGCCTGGAGGAGGCCCGGGAGCCCCTGGAGGAGGTGCAGGAGCTAGAGGTCGAGGACCCCGTCAGGGAGTACGCCGCCGCGCTCTCCGAGGCGATGGAGGCCCAGGTCTCGGCCGAGAACCGGGAGATGGAGTTCTACGAGCTCCTGGAGGAGGACCCTGCCCTGGAAGAGAGTCGAGAGCAGGCCGGGGAGATACTCTCCGAAGTAGACGAGGGTTACGACGAGGCCGAGACCGCCTACGGGAGAGCACAGGAGATCGCCGACTCCAACCCCGAGGTGATGAGCCCAGAGACCCCGGCGCAGTAGCGGCAGCACGGGTAGCAGCGGCAGCGCTCACCCCGATCTCTCGAAGACCACCACGCCGTCGCGGGAGTAGACCTCCGTGTAGTCCTCCCGCTCGCGCACCTCGCGGGTGGACTGTAGGTTCAGAATCGGCGAGATGGCCGTGTCATAGGCTGGCTCCGTCTCGTCCACTATCACGTAATCGGCGTCCCGCACCGTCGGGAACAGGTAGAGGTAGGGCCGGTGCGCGAGGTGGGGCCCGATCTGGTTGCTCGCGGAGACCCGGGCGTCGTCGGGGATGAGTGCCACGGCCTCATCCAGGGCTTCGAGGTGCTCTTCCGGCGGCGGGTCTATGACGGAGAAGTTGTTGCCCGGGGCGTTGAAGACCGGCAGCGGTCCTTTATCGTAGTTCGTCTGTACCCCGAGCAGCAAGACCAGAAACGCCAGCACACCGGGCAGCGCCCGCAGCACCTTTTCGGAGGGCGAGAGGGCCCCGAGCCACCCCAGAGGCCGGCGCAGCCCGCGCAGCTTCGGCAGCAACCAGACGAGGTTCGCGATGCCCGCGGCGGCGGCCAGGTAGACGAACGGTAGTATCGGCGTGGAGTAGTGGTAGCGGATGCTCAGCATCTGGGGACGCTCGCTCAGGAAGTTTATGGCAAGCTCGGGCAGCGGTATTAGGAGCACGAGCGGCGAGAGAACCGCAAGGAACCCGGTCGGGCCGACCAGCGAGAACAGGTAGGAGACCTTGCTCGCCGAGAGGATGTAGGAGAGGGTGAAGAGCGGCTCCGTAAGCGCCGTGAGGGCCACGCCGCCCATCGAGCCCCCGAGCGTCTCATAGCGCCCCTCGACCAGGCTGCTCGTGTCGCCGGGGTTGTAGGCCGGTATCGCGACCAGCATCACGAACAAAAAGTACAGGCACCCGAGGACGAAGATGGGTATCCCCCACCGGGGTCTTCGCAGGGGGAACACGGCATAGAGGCCCATCATGGCGACGAGGAGCACGATCTCCTCCTTCGCCAGCGCCGCCAGGACGGCGAAGAGGGCGAAGGGCAGGAGGCGGCGCTCCAGCAGGTAGTGGAACGCGAAGAGCAGCAGGGTGCCGGCCATGGTCTGGGCGTGGAAGTCGAAGAGGTTCGCCGCCTGCAGGCCGGGGTTGAGGAGGTACGCGGCCGCCACGAGAGCCGCCGGCCAGCTATGGTCCCGCCCGGTGATGCCGCCGAGGAAGCGGCGGGCGAGCCAGTAGAGCGGCAGGGCGCCGAGGCCCACGACAACCGCCTGCACGACCAGCAGCCAGTGGGGAGAGGCGTGTACCCAGTAGAGCGGCACGAAGGCCAGTAGCAGGAAGTCCGCGTGGTTGCGCAGGCGGCTCGTGATCTCGCCGGTCTCGTCGGTGGCTTCGAGGATGCGCCCCTGGGCCGAGTTCCACACGGCCTGGTCCATGTTCCCGAGGTCGAACCTGGAGGAAGCGTACGTCTCGTGCTTGTATACGGAGAGGGCGCCGAGCACCACCATGTACAGCACTGCGGAGAGGAGGACGAACTCTTTGGGGCCAAATCTTCGCCTCTTCTTCGGGATCTCCGGGAAGCCGAGGCTCTTCCCGTACCGGAGCTTAACTCCCTTCAAAGCTGCTCCAGCTAAAGCCCGCGGGCGAGCGTCTCTCAGACCCTTCGGGTACCTCCATACCGGCCTCCCGGAGCCGGTCGAGCGCCTCGCCGGGGGGCTGGACGTCATCTATCCGGCGGAGGAGGCTGCTGTCCTCCATGCTGTGGACCGAGATCTCGCTTCCCGACCCGTCGGTCACGGCGAGGTAGAGCCCGTCCGGGCTCACCCGGGGGTTGCGGCTGCCGGGCTCGACCTCCACGCCGGTCTTCTCGAACGTCCAGCCGTCGGGGTCCAGGGTGCCGAGGCCGGTCTCCCCCGTGCCGGGGTCGGTCCACAGAAGCGCTATTTCCCCCTCCAGGCTGGCACCTCCGGGAGACGGGTCGTAGAGGCCGAGCCCTCCGGCCCCGGAGACGGGGAGCTCGCTGTTACCCGCCCGCACCTTTATCTGCGAGCCTGCGAGGCCGCTGTCCCGGGGCCTCTCGGCGAAGAGCAGCGCGTTCCACTGGGAAAAGTAGGAGAGGGCATCCACCTCGCCCTCCGGCTCGTAGACCTCGGCCTGCTGGCGCTCGAGGAAATCGTGGGCCACGAGCGAGATCCGTTCGCCGTCCGTCCTCCAGGCATAGACTGCGGTGCCGGAGAGCCATTCCGGCGCCTGGAGAGCGGGGCTCTCCGGGAGTTGCGGCTGGAGGAGCTGGCTCGAGACGCCGCCCGCAAAGGAGATGAGGACGTTCGGTGGGGAGCCTTCCGCGTAGTGGGTCGCCGCTATCCGCCCCCGGCCCTGGGAGAACTCGGGGAAGACGAAAGCCTCGCCGGGGCGCGCTGAGATCAGGCGCGCCAGCGTCTGCTGCACCAGGTTCACCCGGTAGAGGTCGCCCCGCAGCGAGTCGCCCTCTCCCCGCAGCACAGAGAAGGATAGGGTCCTCGCGCCCTCGGAGGGCGCCGTGGCGTAGCCGTCCCCGCCGTATACGGTCACGGTCTCCCCGGACTCGGGCTGCAGGGAGACCACATCTCCGTCCTGCGTGGAGTAGACGATGCCGTGTACGGTCCCGCCGAAGGCGGCGCCGCTACCCACGAACACGGCCGCAGCGAGCCCAAAGAGCAGCAGGACACCGTAGGAGGCCAGCGTGCCGGTGACGCGCGGGTGCCGCCAGAGGTAACGGTCCATGAGGGCGTCGAGGCCGCGGAGACGTTCGGAGAAGGACCTCATGTCAGGCTGAGTATAACGGAGGCCGGGACCGATGGAGCCCCGGGCCTAGACCTGGCAGGAGAGACAAACGTGGGTGCCCCGGCCCGCCACCCGGAGCTTCCTTATCTCCGAGCCGCACACCGGACAGGGCTCCCCGGCGTGGGTAAAGACCTTCAGCCGGTACTGGAACTTCCCCGTCTCACCGAAGGCGTCGTGGTAGGAGTCGAAGGTCG
>JACCZN010000069.1 GCA_013695915.1 Rubrobacter sp. | reverse complement strand
TCTATGGAGAGTACGTAGTCTCCTGCCATGCCTTTCCCCTTTCCCCGTTTGCACCTTCACCATAAGGTCTTCCCCGAGACCTTTCCGACCAGCTACTCGGCCCAGACAGCAACGAGGCCCCGCACGGGAGTACTGCGGCCCGTGGAGCCGCAGAACGAGATACCGTGCGAGGCCTTCTCTGGGATCTCGGGGCCTGCGCTACAGATGCTGTTTGGAACAAAGTAACAGCCCCGGCGACCCCGGTCAAGTCCTCCCGGCCCGGCACCCCGGGTCCTCGCCCACCGACCTCGTAGCTCCCCGCCATCCTCGACTCTCCCCCTCTCCCCTCAAACCCCGGCCCCACGCCAGTTGAACTGAACAGTACACCTCCCCGACCGTATACGCCACCCCTTCTTACTAAGTACTTTGGTTTCTTTTCGCTTATCAGTCGCAGCGGAGCCTGCCGCGGCCTGTTCGGTTCGCGTGACCCGGCAAGCGGTGCATGCTACCGGTAGCTTTGCACTTCTCCAACCGTGGCATAATAAAGGGAGCGACACACCCAGGCTCTGCTACCAGAAAGGAGCGCCTGTGTCAGACAGGGACCGCAGAGACAGTACCGAAGGGACGAAGAAAAACCTCCGGGACGAGTTCGAGGAGGCTACGGAGACCTCTGCAGAACCCACCAGCGAAGGTTCCAGCAGCACGAAAGATAACGTCCAGGACGAGTTCGAAGAGGCCTCGGGTTCCCCGGAGAGCGAGAGAGCCGGGGGGGATGCCGGAGGGGTCAAGGGCAACCTCCAGGACGAGTTCGAGGAAGCGTCGGGGTCGGAGAGATCGCGTACCAAGAAAGACGAAGGCTCCGGCAGCACGAAAGAGAATGTCCGGGACGAGTTCGAGGAGGGAGAACGTTAGCCAGCCCGACGGGCTGACCCAGCTCCACGTCTCCATCCCCAGAGAGGCGCCCGCCGGGACAGGGTGCGGGATATAACCGGACGGTTGTTCGAACTGCCGGTTACATCCTCGTCTTCGAGTTTATAGGCCCTGGGCCTTCGTCTTCGCGCCGGTCGCTGGCCGGTCCCGAAGCCCTTCATCCACGCGCCCTGCTGGAGCGCCCGGCAGCTTCGGCAGGGGCCGATAGCTGATAAATTTCTGCTGACCGGCGTGGCTCCTCGCCTCTGCGGAGCCGCAGCTAGAGATAGACGCGTTGACTTATACGGGACATAACGTTAAGTTTATGGTCGGTGAGCGCGCACGTAAGCATTCAGGCTCTGCGGGTCTTCGTCGCCATCTTGGACAACGGTTCGCTGTCGGCGGCCGGTCGTGAGATGGGGGTGTCCCAGCCTGCCGTCTCGAACCACCTGCACTCCCTGGAGGCTCACTTCGGGGTGTGTCTGCTGACCCGGGGGCGGCACGCCCGGCCCACGCCGGCGGGGGCCACGCTGGCCGAGCACGGACGGCGCGTCCTCGCGGAGCTCTCGGGGCTGGAGGAGACGATGAGCCTTCACGCCGCGCCCCGGGGGAGGCTGCTCGTCGGGGCGTCCACTACGCCCGGGGAGCTCTTTCTCCCCCGGTTGGCGGCGAGCTTCCACGAGCGCTACCCGGAGGTGGAGCTCAGCCTGCGGGTGGCGGACACCGACGAGACCATCGCGGCGCTGCTGGAGCGGGAGATCGAGGTCGCCGTCATCGGCCGCACCGCGGGTCTCTCGCGGCTCGAGGAGCGGGTAGTCGAGGAGGAGGGCCTGGTCCCGATAGTAGCTGCGGGGGACCCGATGGCCGGCGGCACCGTGGAGGCCGAGGAGCTCGCCGGGAGACCGTTCGTGCTGCGGGAACCGGGTTCCGCCACCCGGCACGCGGTGGAGACGAGCCTGGCGGCGGCGGGCATCACACCCCAGGTCGCCATGGAGCTTGGCTCGAACGCTACCGTGGTGGGGGCCGTGGCGGCCGGCGCGGGGGTCGGTGTCGTGCCCTCCCGGCTCTTCCGGCGGGGAGAGCGCGTGGAGCGGCTCTACGTCCGCGGCCTGGTCTTCGTGCGGCCGTTCGTCCTGCTGACCGAACGCGACCGTCCGCTCTCCCCGGCGGCCGAGGCTTTCGTGGAGACCTGTACTACCGGAAGCCGAGTACCGGCATAACGCTGTTGTATAAGAGAAGGGGGAACCGTGATACGCATCTTTAAGCTGGCCCTGATCTCCGCTCTGGCATTGGCCCTGGCGGGCTGTGGGGGCGGCGATGCCGAGGGGGAGGAGACGCTGCGCGTCGGCCTCATCCCGAACCAGAGCCCGGAGGAGGTCGAGGCCGAGTACCAGCCGCTGGAGGACTACCTGGCCGAAGAGCTAGGACAGCCGGTCGAGATCAACGTCCCGATCAGCTACAACGCGGTCGTCGAGGCGATGACCTCCGGGGAGCTGGACATCGCGTACTTCGGCGCCCTGACCTACGTGCAGGCCCGGGAGCAGGCCGACGTCGAGCCGCTGGTCACCGAGGTAAACCCGCGCACCGGCACGACCAAGTACCACTCCGCGATCATCGTGCCCGCCGATAGCGAGATAGAAGACATAAAGGAGCTCGAGGGCACGAACTTCGCCTTCGGCAGCGCCTCCTCTACCTCGGGCTCGCTCTACCCCTCCATCATGCTGGCCGAGGCCGGCATCGACTACCGGACGGACTTCGAGGAGTTCACCTACACCGGCGGCCACGACGCAACGGCCCAGGCGGTCGTCAACGAGCGGGTGGACGCCGGGGGACTCGAGTACCGGATACTCCTCGACCTCGTTGAGGAGGGCGTCATAGACGAGGACGCGTACCGGGTGATAGAGGTCTCCCAGCCGATAGAGGGGTACCCGTGGGTCGTCCGCGGGGACCTCTCCGACGAGTTCGAGGAGGACGTCGCCGAGGCCTACCTGAGCATAGACGACCCCGAGCTCCTGGACCTCATGCGGGCCGAGGGCTACGACCGCGTGACGGCCGAGGACTACGACTTCGACGAGGAGCAGGCCCGAGAGCTCGACCTGTTCAACCCGCAGGAGCTGGATTAGCCCGGTTGCCGGACGAGGGCAATAAACCCGTGCGAGGCTTCGCGCTGGAGGGGGTCACCGTGCGCTTCGGCAGGGTCGAGGCGCTGAAGGACCTGAACCTCTCCGTGGAGCCCGGCGAGCAGGCGGCCGTTATCGGGGCGTCCGGCGCGGGGAAGTCCACGCTCTTCAACGTGCTCACGCGCAACGTGCCCCTCGCCGCGGGCCGGGTGACCGTCGGGGGACGGGACCTCTTCGCCATGCCGGCCCGCGAGCTAAAGGCCGTGCGGCGCCAGGTCGGGCTGGTCCATCAGGCGTACAACCTCATCCCCCAGCTCTCCGTCGGCATGAACGCGGCGCTCGGGGAGATCGGGAGCATGAGCAACCTGCGCCTGATAAAGACCCTGCTCCTCGGTCCGGACGCCGGGCTGACCGCCCGGGTCTCCGGTGCGCTGGACCGCCTCGGGCTCGGAGAGCAGATCCGCACCCGCACGGCGGACGTCTCCGGCGGCCAGCAGCAGCGGGCCGCGGTGGCCCGCCTCCTGGTCCAGAGCCCCGGCCTCGTGCTGGCCGACGAGCCGTTCGCCGCCGTGGACCCGGTGACGACGGACCGGGTCATAGAGACCCTGGCGGAGCTGAACCGCGAGGGGGCGACGCTCCTCATAAACCTGCACGATGTCGAGGTGGCGCGCCGGTTCCCCCGGGTAGTCGCCCTGCGGGAGGGCGGCGTGGTCTTCGACGGTCCCCCGGAGCAACTCACGGAGGAGCGCCTCGGAGAGATCTACGCCGGGGAGACGCCGGGCTCGGTGGAGCGGGGGCCGGAAGACCCGGAGGTCTCCGGCGGCGTGACACCCCGGAAACAGGACCCGGCCCGGCGGCTGGAAGGCAGAGATGGCCTCCCCGCACGCTGAGGGACGCCCGGGAAAGGAGATAGGCGGAGCCATACCCCGCTTCTCCTGGAAGTCGAGCCTCGTAATACTGGTGGTCCTGGGGGCTACCGGCTGGAGCGTCGTGGGCACTGGCTTCAACCTCCTGGAGCTGCTGACGAGCGGGGACCCCGTGGGCCGCTTCCTCTCCGGCATGTTCCCGCCGGACCTCTCCGGGGCGGCTCTGCAGGCCACGGGAACGGGGATCATGGAGACCTTCCAGATGTCGCTTCTCGGGGCGATCATCGGCTCGATAGTCGCCTTTCCGCTGGCAGCACTCGGGACGCGGCAGAACGTGCTGGTGGGGTCGTCCCGGACCTACCGCGCCCTGCTCTCCATCCCCTACCACCTCTCGCGCTTTCTCACGAACGTGTTCCGGTCGGTCCCGGACATCCTGTGGGCCCTGATCTTCGTGGTCGCCCTGGG
Source organism: Rubrobacter sp. (assembly GCA_013695915.1). Classification (GTDB taxonomy): domain Bacteria; phylum Actinomycetota; class Rubrobacteria; order Rubrobacterales; family Rubrobacteraceae; genus Rubrobacter_A. The sequence continues at coordinate 2,175 of JACCZN010000069.1, read as the reverse complement.
GCTCGGCCCGTTCCCGGGTACCCTGGCCCTGGCGGTCCACTCCGCGGGCGTGCTCGGTAAGCTCTACGGCGAGACGCTCGAGGCCGTCCCGTCCCGGCCCGTTAACGCGCTCCACTCCACGGGGGCGAGCGGGCTCGGGCTCTTCCTCTTCGGACGGCTGCCGCAAGCCATGAGCGGCTTCACCTCGCTCACCCTGTACATGTGGGAGAGCAACATCCGCTCGGCAACCATCCTCGGCTTCGTCGGGGCCGGGGGCATCGGCCAGCAGATACTGGTCTCCATGCAGCTCTTCAACTACTCCAGGCTCGCCACCCTGGTAGCGGCCACCGTGGTCCTCGTGCTGCTCGTGGACCGGCTCTCCGCCGCCATCCGCAAGCGGCTAGTCAACTAGGCGGCCTCGTGGGGGGCCGTGCTCGCGCTCTGCCGCACCCGGAGGGGTCCGAGAGGCGCGTTCCGTGACGGCGCCGGAGGGCACGACCGCCGGAGGCGTCCCTTGAGCCCGGCCCCGGAGAAAGGCAAGATCTGGCGTCTCCCGTGGCCTGCGCGGGCCGCCCGGGCCGCAGCGTCCCGGCCCGACGCCGCGGCGGTGGCCCTGATACTGGTGCTCACCGCCGTCGCCGAGTGGAGGGTGCTCGCCGGGGGGACCATGATCGGGATGGACTCCGCAACGCAGTTCTACCCCTGGTACTCCTACCTGGGCGAGAGGCTGAGCTCGGGCGAGCTGCCGGGGTGGAACCCGCACCTGCTCTCCGGGGAGCCGTTCGCGGCCTCTCCGCTCTCCGGCTGGTCCTACCTCCCCGCGATGGCGCTCTTCGCGCTCCTGCCGCTGGTCTGGGCAGCGGGCGCGTACCTAGTCCTGCACCTGCTGCTCGCCGGGCTCTCGGTCTACGCGCTCGGGCGCACCCTCGGGCTCGGGGCTGCGGGGGCGCTCTTCGCGGCGGTCGCCTACGAGTTCAGCGGCTACCTCTACGTCCGCCACACCTGCTGCTTCGCCTACTCCGGCGTGGTCGCCTGGCTGCCGCTGGCCATCCTCGGCGTCGAGATGGCCGTACGGAGCCGCGCCTGGATCCAGCGCAGCCTGTGGTGGTGTCTCGCAGGCCTTGCCGTGAGCCAGATACTGGCCTCCTGGCTCGGGCAGGGCTCCTACTACGCCTTGCTGGCCATCGGGGGCTACGTTGCCTACCGTACGCTCGCCTCACCTCCGCCGGAGGCCCGCGGGCTCCGGGCGCGCCTCTCCGGGGCGGCCCTCCACGGCGGCGCGGTCCTGCTCTTGGGTTTCGGGCTCGCAGCCGCGGGGCTCCTGCCCCGCCTGGAGTACAACGCCCTCTCCAACCTGGCGGGCGGCTACCCGGACATAGAGCCCGGCGGCGGCCTCCCCGTGGAGGAGTGGGGCCGCCTCTACATGCTCCACGGCTACGTCTACGCCGGGGCAGCCGTCGCAGCCCTGGCCCTGGCCGGTCCCCTACTGGCCCGCCGCAGGTTCGCCGCCCCCTACTTCGCCGCCCTCGCACTAGGCGCGCTGGTGCTCGCGCTGCCGGAGGATACCCTGCTCCACTCCGCGCTGTACCTGCTTCCGAGCTTCGAGCAGCTCCACCCCCACGCGCCGGAGCGCGCGCTGGTCGTCTTCTACCTGGGCGCCGCCCTGCTGGCGGGAGCCGCGTTCTCCGTCCTGCTAGAGCGGGGCGGCAGGGAGCAGTTCGTGCTCGCGCCGCCGGCGTTCGCGATCCTCTATCTGGCGGCGAGCGAGCCCGCCAACGTACCGGAGGAGATCCCCGTGCCCGGCCTCTCGATGCCCCCGCTGCTGCTGGTCTCGCAGGTGCTCGTGGTCGCGCTCGCCGTCGCTGCCTCCCTCTTACCCCGCCACCGCTACCTCTGGCGCGGGGCCGCGGTGCTGGCGGTGGTACTCGTCGTGTTCGCCGAGTTGCTGGCTACGGGGCAGGCCACCTTCGAGCGCCACGCGGATTCGGAGGGCCGGGAGCGGCTCCAGGACGTGGACCTCGCCGGGTACTACAGTGCCACGCCGGCGACCCGCTTCCTGCAGGAGGCGGGGAGCGGGTCGCCCTCCCGCTACATCGGCTACTCGCCGGAGTTCGACGGCCAGGGACGCCCCGTCACCTACAACTACCGGTTCACCGACCCCGGCGTGCGCGCGCTGGAGGCCGAGAACCGGGCGAT